>JBGSMI010000408.1:0-12135 GCA_041740215.1 Ferruginibacter sp. | reverse complement strand
ATAGTTCTATGCCTATTTTCTTCATCAGTATAGAAGCGTTTAAACTTTCACAAACACCTGTTTTTAATTTGTAATCAAAATACAATTCATCATTGCTAACCTGGGCATCAAAATGAAAATTTAAAATATTGACCGGGTAAGTTTCTTTTAGTTGTGCCAACTCCACATCATGTGTAGCAATAATCCCTGCAGCTTGTTTTTTTATAAGTTGTTTAAGCAGAGCGACCGATCCGGTATGGCGGTCGAGCGAATTGGTGCCACGTAAAATTTCATCCAATAAAATAAACACATGGGCTCCATCATTCACCAGATCAATTACGGTTTTTAATTTTTTCAATTCTGCATAAAAGGTAGAAGTGCTTTCTTCCAGGTTATCTGCAATACGCATACTGCTAACAATTTGCACCGGCGAAAGACAAAATCTTTCTGCACACACCGGAGCACCGGCCATGGCTAATACTACATTAATACCAATGCTGCGCAGGTAAGTGCTTTTACCAGCCATATTGCTTCCGGTTACCAGCATTATTTCTCCGCTGGCATTGATATAAATATCGTTATCCACTCTTTTGGCAGCATTAATTAACGGGTGGCCGATTTGCTTTCCTTCAATAAAAAAGTGTGGTTGTCTAAATTCCGGAAAACACCATTTCGGATGATTGAACGAAAGTGTTGCCAGGCTGCTTAGCGCTTCAAATTGCGCAAGCGTATCAAACCAGTGCAATGCCTTTTCATGATGTTTCTTTTTCCATTTCTCAAGCTTTAGTACCTGCTGCAGGTCCCACTGTATTAAGATAGCTAACGGAACAAATACAACCGGGTTATACCTAAGATCAAGCCGTTCAAGAATAGTTTTTAGTTCTTTTAAATCTTTAGATGCAGTGTGATTTTTTTCTAAAAACTGCGAATGCATCTGCACAAGTAATTCGCTTTTAAATGCTTTCTTTTCTATCAGTTCAATGCTATCTGCCAATACTTCCAGTTCATCAAACATTTTAGATAAATGAACATGAACAGGCCCTGCTTTTTTATAAAAAAACCAGGCAAAGATTCCAAAAACCAGCAACGCCATGTTGCGTATTTGGTAAGGCACTATGCCTGCAATATTCAATGCTACAATACTCAAAATAATAGCAGGCAATATATAACTTAGTATGCTCCAGATTTTACTGGATGAAAACTGGTCACGTTCGCCAAACCATTCTTCCAATCTTTTTTTGGTGGCAATTTGCACTTTTTTTTCCCTGGCAAAAGCCTGTAACTGCTGCCGCCATTCAGTTGCAGTGCTTAGTTCTTTTACAGCAACCTGGCGTTGTTGCAACATATTTGTATCAACTCCCCTCAATAACCAATCTGCCATTACCCTGCTACCCATTTCACTGCCTGTTCGGTTTATGAATTGAAACAAGGAAGCCCTGCCAAAAATATCCAGGTCGTTGGCGTATAAATGTTCTTTAGGTAAATGCTGCAATCCATCGGCAAAATGATAATAGTCATGCGCCAATGCTTTTAACTCATCTTCATTAACTGTAACAAGGTGCCGGGTATTTTCAATAGCCGCTTTATTGCGCAGATCAGTAAACAGCAAGCGGGTAAAAACAATCGCCAGAACTACTACTGATACCGTAACATATTGCCAGCCCACGGGCAACAAAAAATAAAAAGCAGCAATTATCAATGCCACTACCCCAAAACGCAACCAACCTAGCATGCTTTTTTTTGACAACAGTTGCTGCAATTGTTGCTGCAATTCTGTTATCCTTTTTTTGTAATACTCTTCAGGTGCCATATGGTTGTTTTGTTAAATAAGAATTGCAAATGTATTGCACAACAGTTTTATAACTATAACTAAATACTTTTCGTAATTTTACAGTCCTAATTTTTAATTATCAATTCTTAATTAATAATTAAAACACGGGGGCTGACCGTCCCGATAGCTATCGGGATTGACAGCATAGGTCTTTGTATTCCTATTGTTATCAGGAGAATGAATTTATTAGTTTATAGTATTACTGTAAAGAATATGGGGTCAGTTTATATACTTTATTCTAAAAGTAGAAATAGCTACTATATTGGTAGCTGTTTAAATCTAGATGAAAGGCTTGAAGATCACAAATCAAAAAAATATGCTGACAGTTTTACAAGGATGGCCGATGACTGGGAATTATTTTACTGTATTTATGAATTAGGGTATAAGCAGGCAAGGAATATTGAGAATCACATCAAAAAGATGAAAAGTAGAACGTATATTGATAATCTAAAAGAATATCAGGAAATTTCTATAAAATTGAAATATAGGTTTAAATAAATACTAAAACGGGGCTGACCGGTTTTGACAGCATAGATCTTTGTAAGTGTAAGCATGTAGTGCGTTGGATAATTAGCACTTAAATCTGAATACCCAAAACTTCAAATGGCAATACTCAGTATGCCATGGCTGCTTAGTCGATAGACTAGTAACCATTAGGGCCGTTGAACGGGCTCGCCGGTTGCCAAGTTCCTCCGCCGACTCAAAACAGAAACAGGTTGCTGCAATGGAATGATGTGACCATTGCTTAAGACTATTCATCTAAGGTTAAAGTTGGTTTGTGTTGCCCCGGCTTTTTCTCTACAATTAATGCAGCAATAAACATGTAGAAAGCTTACGGCGAATATGTTTGGACCAGGGTTCGACTCCCTGCAGCTCCACTAAAATCAATACCAAATCATGCTAAAAGCCTGCAAACTCAATGTTTGCGGGCTTTTTTCATTTTAGGGAATCACCAAAACTTACAGGAAATATCAAATTTCTGGTGAGTGATTCGGTGAGTAGGATCAATGTTGCAACATTACTCACCAGACTTGCCCAAACTCACTGACAATCAACATGTTCAAAAAATGAACATCTTGTTTTGCTTTTGCTGCAATGCTAATTTTGTTAACCTAAAATGAGTAAAATCATGAAGACAAATTTTAGCATGCTTTTCTACCTGAAAAAGCAAAAAAACTACACATCAGGTACAGCGCCAATTTATTTAAGGATTACAGTAAATGGGCAACGTGCAGAATTAACTGCCAACCGGGAATGTGAGCCTGAGAAATGGAATAGCCATGCGGGCCGTGCTATGGGCACAAAGGAAAATATAAAAAGCCTAAATGCTTTCCTGGATAACCTGCAGGCTGAGGCTTATGAAGTTCACAGATACCTTTACGAAAATGACAAAGAAATTACCGCTGAAGCAATCAAAAATAAGATGCTTGGTAAATCTGAAATCTCTTACACACTAATTGAGATATTCAAGGAACACAATAGGAAGGTAGAAAGCCTGGTAGGTCAGGAATTTGCGCCAGCGACCTGTAAACGATATCAAACCTCCTTGCAGCATACCCAAGGATTTTTAAAACACCAGTTCGGACTAAACGATATAGACATTAAAAAGATTGACCACGCTTTTGTTAGTGAGTATGATTTTTATTTAAGAAGTGTCCGTAAGTGTAATAACAATACAACGCTTAAGTACATAAAAAACTTCGGTAAAATTATCCGCATCTGTCTTTCTAATGGCTGGATTATAAGGGACCCATTTTTAAATTACAAGGGCAAAATAAAAGTTGCTGATCCGGTTCATTTAAACGAAGATGAAATCCAGAGAATGGCAGACAAGGAATTTAAAATTGAACGTTTAAGCCAGATCAGGGATGTGTTTTTATTTTGTTGTTTTACAGGGTTGGCCTATGTTGATGTAAAGAAACTTAAAGCTTCCGAAATTACAAAAGGGGTAGATGGCGGATTATGGATTTTTACCAACAGGCAAAAAACTGATACGAGGTCTGCCATACCATTATTACCTAAAGCAGCGCTGCTTATAAAGAAATATTCAAACCACCCGGTTTGTGTGAATAGGGGCTTGCCCTTGCCAGTACCAAGTAATCAAAAAATGAATGGGTATTTAAAAGAGATAGCAGAAATATGCGGGATAGAAAAGACATTGACTTCGCATATAGCCCGGCATACATTCGCAACAACTGTTACACTGAGTAATGGTGTACCAATAGAATCTGTTTCCAAAATGCTTGGGCATTCTTCAATAAAGCAAACGCAGCATTATGCTAAAATATTAGATTTAAAAGTTAGTGCTGATATGATATTATTGAAGCAAAAACTGGGGCACCGTTATGACTAATGTTTTTAAATAAAAATCGGCTCATTTTAAAAATACAAAATGAAAACAATTGAAAATGTTCCTTCCGAAAACAATCTTGATCACGTTGTGACAAATATTCAACAGACAAATTCTTTCTTTCTGGATAAAGTACACAGACAGGTGAATACAGCTTTAACACTTCGCAATTGGATTATAGGATATTATATAGTAGAGTATGAGCAGTCTGGTAAAGACAAAGCGGATTATGGTGTAGGACTTTTCAAGGCTATCGCCAAAAGGCTCCTAAAAATGGGTGTAAAATCGTTACAGGAACGTAACCTTTACTTGTGCAGGGATTTTTACAGGGCGTATCCCCAAATTTTGCAGACAGTGTCTGCAAAATCGTATTTAGTTGATTTTAAGCCCTTTGCAATATTGCAGACAGTGTCTGCAATATTGCCAGAACCGGATGAGTCGGCCAATCTGAATCTAATGCTTACTAACCTCAGTTTTTCACATTTTATAGAGCTTTTAAAGGCTGATACTGATGTTAAACGAAGGTTCTATGAAGTTCATGCTATTCAAAGCAATTGGGGCGTGAGAGATTTAAAACGTGCCATTGAAAGCCTTTTGTATGAAAGAACCGGACTTAGTACCGATAAGGAAGCTACCCTGAAAAAACATATAGTCCAAAATGATTGGAAACCTGAAGATGTATTTCGTAATACTTATTTATTGGAGTTCTTGGGGTTGGAGGAAAAGCCATCTTATAGTGAATCTGATTTGGAAGAAAGTATCATCACCAACCTGCAGAACTTTCTGGTTGAAATGGGAAGGGGGTTTTGTTTTGAGGCCAGGCAAAAAAGAATTACGTTTGATAACAAGCACTATCGAATTGACTTAGTTTTTTATCACAGAATTTTAAAATGCCATATTCTTCTGGATCTCAAAATAGGTGAGTTCGACCATTCGGATTCCGGACAAATGAATGTGTACCTCAACTATTATAAAGACAATGAATTTACGAATGGCGACAATGACCCTATCGGTATTATTTTATGCTCTGGTAAAAATGAAGCATTGGTGAAATATGCCACAATGGGGTTACCACAACAGGTATTTGTTTCAAAGTATTTAATCAATTTACCGAGTGAGAAAGAATTGCAAAAGATTATTGAAGAAGAGAAAGAGAAAAGGTTATAGTTTTTGATTCTTGTGTATGAGCCAATAGCTCTTAGATTATTTCCTTTAATTCATTTACTCATAAACTGTTCATACATCACTTTAGCATAGTAACGACCATATTTAGTAATAAGTAGTCTGCTGAGTATTATTGGCAAGGAATAAATAATTAACAAGATTATGCCAGTATTCCTCAATGTTCCTTTTGAATAAATAAGAGCATAAATAATGATAGCAATTGAGAATACAATTGCAATTAAGGAGCCCCCAATTAAGTTCCTGATAAATCCATATTCAATATTATGTTGAAATAAAACCGCATTGTCCCTCAATTTGTTTTTTATCTGTGATACTGCATGAACAATCAGATTCCTAGCTCTTAAATCATCTTGTTGCTCCTCTACTGGATTAAGTAATGTGATATTGAAAAAAGAGAAAATTTTCTCACTAATTGCTTTTTTTGTATCAACAGCAAAAAAAACATTACTCCATAAAAGATAGTTTGTTGTAGGCATATTAATATCTTCTTTAAAAAAGAATCGCTGAAAAATTTCTTTGGAAACAAACCTGTTTATTTGTACTGATAGAAATACTAAACCGGCATAAATTCCCAAACTGGTCAGCATTGGTAAAATATCAAAGATATTTTTTAAACTTTCTCCATATAAAGGTTTGAGTACTTGTATTACAAAAACAAAAAGCGGAATTGAAGTGATAACTGTGGGAAATAGTCTTGCTTTGAAATAATAAGTATCAATCTTCATGGTGCATTCTTTATTTGTTTATCGTTAATTTTGTAAAATAAAATCTTTTTCCTGCAGGGTGCATCGTACAAGATGGAACTCCTTTATTTGAAAATATTATCATCGCTGGATTTTCAGTTAAATATTCTTTTTGAAGAGATATTGCCGAAAGGCTTTTAATATCGGTTCTACTTGGCTGATTACTTTCAGAAGGATGAGAATGCCATTCTCCAACATACACCGTTTTCTTATTAGATTCAAGATATAACTTATCAAGAAAATCCTGGCAAAATACCACATCCTTCTCAAATTTGGTTGCCAACTTGATTGCTTTGGGGCCTGGCTCGGAAGCATGAGTAATAATTACATTCCCATTTTCTTCTAAGCATCCGGCAAGGACACCACCGGTCTCAATTTTTGGATTTTCTTTGATTAATCCTTGCATAAAATTTAATAACCCCTCCGGTATGTTGACTGTTACCTGCTTGTCGTGATTACAGTAATAACAATCTTTATGTGGAGGAATATGCTGGCGATTGAATTGATATGGTGTAGTAAGCTCAGTATCATTGATTGCTTCAGATGTCCAAATCCAGTGATTGAATTCAGATGCGCCCTCTTGAAGATGGTCAATTAATATTCTTGAAGCAATTGATGAAACAAATTTCAAGTCGGCAGCACTTGCTGGTCTTATTGGATTATTGCATTCATTTTTAAGTGTTGGATAGGCTGGGTCGTCCGGAATTTCAATAAAAATGCTTCTATCCTTCCTGTACAATGACAAACAGTTGAAGCAAGCATCTTTACCCGGCATTACCCGAAAAATTCTTGCCGCTTTCCCACCTCGTAAAGCCCGAACATAAAAAACAGTTTTATTAGCAGTAACCAGTTGCTGATTTACAAATCCTTCAACATTATCATCAGCAACAGAAGATATAGAAACCGCCTCATCATGGAAATAATACTCCCCAATATCAAGATTATATAAATTAAAAGGGATTGGATAAATATTAATAAAGGGATTATGTTTATATAAAATATCTGCAACAACGGCAACCTTTGGCTCACCGATTTGTTCCAGATTTGCCAGATGACGAACCGGATTATGTGCCTTTAGTAGTTGGTCGTCAAAGAGTATCAAATTACCTGTTCCGGCTTTTGCCATACAATCAGCTATCTCACTTCCTATTGCACCAACTCCAAATATATTTATGAATGTTTTTTTGAGAATATTGTAATCGGCTCTCTTACTATTACGCTGATGAAAGGTTTCTTCTGTTAGTTTTTCACCTTCAATTGCTTCTACTCTTTCAAATTGATCCAGTTTGCTTCTTATTTTATCTTCCGGGTTTGTATGAATGATAATAGTTGGTGCATTTTCCGACTTGAATATTTTGAACAGTTGAAATTCGTTATTCCCTTTCCTGTTTAGGAAACGGATTCCAAGCATGAATGAATCAGGAATTGCGTCAAATATATCCTGACATCTTGCTAAAATACGTTTAACTCCTGCGTCATAATCCCCATTTCCAATAATAGATACTAAGTCATTTATCGTTTGAAATGGCTTAGGTTCATTTTGCAATTGAAACCAAGGAGCTTTTAAAATTTGCTTGCTTTTAATAAGCTCATTCACAAGGGCGGGGTTAGTATATAAGGCTAATGGTTCTTTTAGTTTTTCCGGTAATGAATGTCTGTCTAAATTGATATTCACCTGTTCGTATAACCCATTTTGCCCAACCCCATCAATAAACGCACCCAAGTAGAGATAACGAGTATGTGTAAAATATTTTCCAGCGGGAAGTGTACTATAAAGAGTGGCGTAACATTCGCCGTCAGTAAATTCCGCATTCAAAAAACTCTTCGGGTACAAGATTTTTAGTTCCTGATTAATAAAATTAAAATGCGAACAAAAATCAACCTCTTCACTATCGGGAGGATAAGTGCCTGTTATATGACCAGCATACCAATCCCGTACCCGGTGTAAAACTGTTGAAATACCGTAAAAACTATTTCCTGCATCTAAACTTTCCCGTTCCAGAGTGCAGAGCTCGCCGGAACTGTTTTGATGCCTTAGTTGATAGTAAAAAGAAATATGCTCTTTTAATTTTGAATGAATTTCTGAAAATGACAACTTTGCCAATTCATCAACCTGTTCTTTTGTAAAATTTTTATTCAAAGGAAAGATTGCTGGCAGCCTGTACGGAGTTGCATCTGTATAAACTACAAGAATGGGAAACTTATGAATTTTGTTCAGCCTTACAATAATATTCCCATGAGAGATAAAAAGATTATCCCGGCACTGATACAGTTCCTTGTAATCATTATCATTTGAGAGAGCGGTACTTTCATCAATTAAAAATTGACGGTGTTTTTTGAACCATTGCAACATTATCCCATCGGTTTATTATCTATTCTTGAAGTTTGTGAGCCTATATAAATGTTTTTGGCTTTATCACCATCATCATTGTTATCGTCATCATCGCTTTTGCCATATGCTTCAATCAATTCTTTATCAGTTTTCACATCTAAATTTCCCTGGTCGTCAATATCTACAATAACAGAATAAGGCGTAGAACCTAAATGGAATATTCCATCTTCGTCAACATGCTTTTTATACAGTTCCATTGCGTCATCGTGGGGATGTTCATGGGGGCTGTCTTCTTTTTTAGGAGCACTTACAATAAGATAAGTTGGCTGTATGTTCTCAATATGTGTTTCATAAATATCTTCATCATCTTTATCCTGTTTAAAAAAAGTTCTGGAACCATGATGGCTTGCACTCAGCACATTGGCAGGAAGATTATCCTTGTGATAATCTGTAATATGGTCTTTCCATGCTTTTTTATCTGAATCGCCTGTAATCATTATACTTTTAGCATCCTTTCCATAAGTGAACTTTACTACTCCACATTGTTCGTGTATCCTGTCATTACGTTCGTCAGCATCGGCGTCTTCAATATCCTCACATAAATATTCTGCTGGTGACAGTACCTGAAAGTCAATTAAACCAATTTTTTTAATTACCTCCTTATCCTCAGATGTTCTAATTTTATTTAAGTCATTGGTGCCTAATAAAAAATATTCATTCTTTTTCCCAACCTTATCCAAAACGTATTTAAAAGCTTTGTATTTTTCTTTGTGCTTACCTCCTGGCTGATGATTGGAATGCCAAACTTCTGTAAAGCCGATTTCATCATACACTTCATTTATACCACCAATATGGTCATTATGAGGGTGTGTATTAATAAAAGTGCTAAGTTTCCCACTTATCTTGAACAGGTCCTTGAACATATCGACCAAATCAATTTCATTGGGTTCTTTGTCCCTGTCTGAATCTACCAGTACATACATATAATCTGCAACACCTGCACCTGTAGGTATCACCAGAAGAGTTGATTCGCCCTGTCCGGTATATAAAAATACAGTCCTGAAAATTCCTGATTTGGTAGGTTTTATTACTTTCTCAGCTATTGTCATTTTACCTTTAATTTTAGCAAATGTATCGAAATTTCAAAAAATGCCAATATTTTTAGTATAATTGTGGCTTATAATCTGAATTTCAGATAGATAATACTCACTTTCTGTTTTAAAACTATGTCAAACATTCAAAGCCTGCAAAATACTCTTGTGCCAATTAAAGAGCTATTGGGAAAAAATGGAATCGCAATTGATAACATTGAAAAAATCCTTGCTGTTTTAAAGCCATTGAAATTAAAAAAAGGCCAGGTTTTCAGCCAAACAGGAAAACGTATCGATAAACTCGGAATTTTGATTGAAGGTTTGCTGATAGCTAAATATGAAAAGACTAATTCAGAAAATGAAATCATCTCCAGGTTTTATTATTCTCCAAAAAATATTATTGTAACGAGTTTTGAAAGTTTTTATTCCGGTTATAAATCCAATGAAACAATTGAGGCATTAGAAGATTCTTATTTAACAACTATCAGTCGTGAGGATCTTTACAATCTCTACAATGAAATTCCGGAAATGAATAAAATTGGCAGACAATTAGCCGAGCAAAGCTACATTCTCGCCTTACAAAGGATTCACCAGCTACAGGGAATGAATGTTGAAGAAAGATTGGAAGATTTTCACCGATGCCATCCAGAACTGGCAAACAGAATAAAAATACAACATCTCTGCTCTTATTTAGGAACCAATAGAAATGCACTTTCTAAATTTGCAGCAAAAAGAAGGAAATAAATTTTGCAACAAAAGTTGCATTTTTTTACGATAGCACATTTTAGTTTTGTAAAATGAAAAGAGTAAAGAAGATAACAACTAATTATGGCGTTCTCACAGATGTCTCCAAAGATTTGAATCAGTTTTTTGGAGATAACTCAGGACGTACTGTTAGTACAAGAACAGCGCACGGCTTCAAGAATTTTTTTAATGCAAAAAGCATGGATGATGAAGCTGCAGAATTTATTGTACATGGAGGTATGGTTGCTGCCACCAGATTATTAAACTCAAAAAAGGAAACAGACAAGTCAAACGGATTAATGCTTTCATTGGCTTTGTTCTTATTTTACCAAGTAGGAAAATAATATGACTATGACACTAACACAATTTATTAACTCAAATAATTTGAGACCGGCCGATGCCGTAGAATTAGTTTGCCCACAAGCTGGTTTTCCCAAACATTATGCAGTTTATCTGGGCACCAAAAATGGGCTGCCAGAATTTATTGCAAATATTACTGATGGCATACAGATTCTTAGCACGGAAAGACTTACAGAATTTGTACAACAATACCAAGTAACCAATATAGAACGTTTCACTGGAAGCTATCAGCAAAGACGTTCTGCTGTAAAACGAGCAGTAAACCGAATTGGCGAAAAAGCATATAATCTTGTTTTCAATAACTGCGAACATTTTAAAAACTGGGTATTAAATGGAGAGGGCATAAGCAAGCAAGTTGCTTCAATTGGTACTGGAGTTGCTGTAACCGGAGTTGCTGTTTATTTATTAGGAATGGCTTCAGATGACAAAGGATTAAAAAAGACCGGTGCGGTAATTTTGATAATACTTTTGGTTGTAGCGATTATTGCGTTTGCAATGTGGCAGCACAAGCAAAATTCGGAGGACAACTTACGAGATATTGAATAAACTAAAGTTAATTTTGTGCAGCCTTCAACCTTTCCACTTCCTCCCCAATCAACCGCTTCACTTCCATCTTTACCTGGTAGTAATTATCCATCACCTGCTGTTGGGTAACATTTGATATCACAGGAATATCTTTATAACGGCTGATTTCTTCATTCAGTTTTTCAGCATCATTAATAATCTCTGCATGAAACATTTTCAGTTTAATTTTTTCATCGGGGTTATCTGCAACAAGACCGACAAATTCACCAGATGAAAGGGCTGCAATTTTGGAAGCTGGTATGGCGCTGTCCAGTTGCTTGGAGTGACTGATAGAAGTATCCGTTCGGTTTACGGAAACACTTTGCCTGTCCTGCATAATTTTTCCGAAACGCTCTGATAGCAGTTTGGAAGTTTCTCCCATCACCTGGCCGCTGATTATGTTACCAGTGATATTTACAATTACATCGGCTTGTTCTTTTCCATAATCCTTCTTTAACTGGCTGAAATCCTGCATGGCTAAAGTGGTTGCTACCTTGTTGCTTCTTGCAGTAGCAATCAGGCTATCCATGTTGTTGAAATAAATCGTTGGAAATTCATCAAATACCAAGCTGCATTTCAGCATCCCTTTTTTATTCACCTGTCTTACCAATCTTGAAATATAGAGTGATAAAACTGCACCATAAATCTGTTGCTTTTCGGGATTGTTACCTACGCAAACAATTTTAGGATGCTTTGGGTTGTTGATGTCTAATGTGAAATCATTGCCGGATAACACCCAATACAACTGTGGTGAAGCCAATCGTGCCATACCTATTTTTGCAGAGGCTACCTGGCCTTCTAATTGCTCCATAGCGTCGTTTTGATAAGCCGTGATGAAAGGGTTTACCAAAACTTCTATTTCAGGTTGTGTATTGAGTACCGGAAACAGTTCATCATATTGTGCCTGCATCAGTTCTATCACATGGGGCAGGGTACAATACTTTCCATCTTCATAT
>JBGSMI010000316.1:0-9441 GCA_041740215.1 Ferruginibacter sp. | reverse complement strand
ATGGAAGATGAATGGGGTAGTAATTTTACCCAAACTTTTGCATTGCTAAATGACAATGCCGATATGGAGAAAGTGTCTAAAAAAATAAGGAATGTAAAATTTGACGTGGTAGGCCCGGAAGAAAAAAAGTTTGATGCAAAGATTTTTTTGCAGCCAATGAAAAAATGGCATTTGCTGGAAGATTTTAAAAATGGCATTAATACCGGTGGCCGAATTCAATACGTGTGGCTATTTGGAATTATTGGTTTATTTGTGTTGCTGTTGGCTTGTATCAACTTCATGAATTTAAGTACTGCCCAAAGTGAAAAAAGGGCAAAAGAAGTTGGTGTTAGAAAAGCAGTTGGATCAGGTAGGAGCCAATTGATCACGCAGTTTTTCAGTGAGTCTTTTCTGGTGGTCATTCTGGCATTTATTTTATCATTGTTGCTGGTAGTATCGTCTATCCCGTTTTTTAATGAATTGGCTGATAAAAAATTATCACCGTTATGGGGTAACCCGGTTTTTTGGTTAATCGGAATTGTATTTTGTTTTTTTACAGGATTGGTTGCAGGTAGTTACCCGGCATTGTATCTTTCCTCCTTTCAGGCTGTTAAAGTTTTAAAAGGTACATTTCGTATAGGTCGTTTTGCATCTGCTCCCAGAAAGGTATTGGTCGTCTTGCAATTTTCTGTATCTATTATTTTGATTATAGGAACCATTGTAGTTCACCGGCAAATACAACATGCAAAAAACAGGTACATTGGGTATGATAAGGAAAGCCTGGTTACAGCTAGCATGAATGAAGTACTACACAGCAAATTTGAGGCGCTGCGAAACGAATTGAAAAGTACCAATGTTGTGGTAGAGATGACGCAATCTACAAGTCCAACTACCGAAGTTTGGAATACCAATGGTGGATTTAATTGGGAGGGTAAAGACCCTAACCAGGCAGTCGATTTTCCTAACTCGGGCGTTACACAGGAATATGGAAAAGTGATTGGCTGGAAACTAAAAGAAGGCCGTGATTTTTCCAAAGAGTTTGCAACAGATTCTGCAGCTTTTATTTTAAATGAATCTGCTGTTAAGTTTATCGGGCTTAAAGATCCTGTTGGCAAAACCATCGAATGGAATGGCAAGCCATTTAAAGTAATCGGCGTTGTAAAAGATATGTTAACTGAATCACCCTATCAGCCTATTCGTGCAGCAATGTTTCACTATACTTCCGAACAGGGCAATGTCGTCATCATGAAAATAAATCCTAACCTTTTACCGAATGCAGCTCTTGGTAAAATAGAAGGCATTTTTAAAAAGTATGATCCTTCCACTGCTTTTGAATTCAAATTTGTAGATGAAGATTTTGCAAAGAAGTTTGGTGATGAAGAACGCATTGGAAAACTAGCGAGTGTATTTGCCTTGCTTGCTATTTTTATTTCCTGTTTAGGATTGTTTGGATTGGCTTCTTTTGTGGCCGAACAGCGTACTAAGGAAATTGGAATCAGGAAGGTAGTGGGGGCCTCTGTTTTTAATCTTTGGCAACTGTTGTCAAAAGATTTTGTATTACTTGTAATTGTTTCCTGCATAATAGCGGTTCCGCTTGCCTGGTATGGTATGCACCAGTGGTTGCAGAAATACGACTACCAGGTTGGCATCAGTTGGTGGATCTTTGGGCTGGCGATATCAGGCGCTTTAGGCATTACAATATTGACAGTGAGCTTCCAGGCTATAAAGGCAGCAGTGGCAAATCCGGTAAAAAGTTTAAGGACAGAATAAAAGGTGACGATGGTAAAAAAATATTTGCAAACAGCGTTTAGGTCGCTTCAGAAGAACAAGTTCTATTCAGGTACTAACATACTCGGCCTCACGGTGGGGTTGTGGGCCTGTATGATTGTGGCAAGCATTGTAATAAACGACCTCTCTTATGACAAACAATGGAGCCGCAGCAATGATCTCTACCGCATCGTCACTATCAACAAAATGGGTGATGGTCTTTACGATCGGTTTGCTTCTTCTTTTGCAGGCCTGGCACCAGAACTCAAGAAGAAGTACCCTGAAGTGGAAGCCTATTCGCAATTCGATGCAGGTCCGCTGCGGTTAAAACTTACAGATGATAACGCCAATGGATTCGAGGTAAACAGCCTGTCTGCTGATACTTCAGCATGGCAAATGCTGGATATTCAACCTGTGGCCGGCAATCCTGGTAAATTTGTGGATGGCTCCCTAAACCTTATTGTATCAACATCTTTTAAGAATAAATATTTTTCCGGCGAAAATCCTGTCGGTAAAATAATTTATGATGTGCCTTCCTTCCAGGAAAAAGCCAATCAATATTTGATTACCGGGGTTATGAATGATCTGCCTTCCAATACACATTTGCGGGCAGAGGTGCTAATAGTAAAAAAGCCAGGAGCGGAAGTTCTAAATAAAGAACAGTATGGCACCTTTTCTCAGAATTACCTGTTGATGCAGCCGGGGACAGATATCAAGTTATTTGCAAAAAAAGTAAATGACTGGTACAAAGGATTTATTGGTTCAGATAAATATTACCAGTTCGAATTTCAGCCAATGAAGGACATTTATTTAAATTCTGATTTTGCCCGGTATCAAAAAGTAAAAGGCAACATTCAGCATATTTATGTTTTTTCAGGCGTGGCATTATTACTCTTGTTGATTGCCTGTGTTAATTTTATTAACCTCAGCACGGCCAGGGTTACTGCCCGACTTCGTGAAACAGGTGTACGCAAAATTCTTGGTGCATCAAGGCTACAGATAATTTTTCAATTTCTAAGCGAGGCGGTTTTATTTTTCTTAATTTCCACTTCACTGGCAATGGTACTTTATCAGATATCATTAAAACCAGTTGAAGACTACCTTGGCTATGCGCTGGAAGAAACCTTTACTTCACGCATTAATCTATTGCTGCCTGCCGTGGGTTTCATCTTCGTGATTAGCCTTTTTACAGGGTTTTATCCTGCCTGGCTAATGTCTGGTTTTAAACCGGCGAGTGTTATAAAAGGTAAATTATTTACCGGCGCTTCTTACGGGCAATACTGGTTACGAAAAAGCCTGGTTGTGTTACAATTTACCATTTCCATAGCAGTGTTGCTGGCCATGATCGTAGTAAAGCAGCAGGTACTATTTATGGATAAAAAAGAAATTGGCTATAACAAAAATAACCTGTTAAGTATCGGGTCAATATCCTGGGATGGGAAAGGCAATGCTTTTAAAAATGAATTGCTGCGTGTGCCGGGAGTGGAAGATGCCTGTTTAACAACCTGGCTGCCTGCTAGTGGCGCTGGCTATATGAGCAGGGAGGTAGATAATCCGGACCATCCCGGCACCCGGATGACGGTATGGTATATATCTGCAGAAACAAATCTTGCCAAAACGCTTGGCTTAAAACTCAATGATGGAAGGCTGCTTAGTAAAGACTATGCCAGTGATATCATTAGTGAAGATTCGTTGATGCAGTTAAGTGCGACGGAGTACAATAAAGTGAGCGAAACCCGTGCTGCAATTGTAACAGAGAGCACCGCCAAACTGCTGCATATTGACAAGCTAAATGTACCGGTATCCAATGTAAAAGTTGTACCGGTGGGTATTGTAAAAGATTTTCACAATGAATCATTAAAAAGTAAAATAGGACCGGTAATTATAATCGGCAGCAATTCGCTTGAATACGGGGGCATGCTGGTGCGTACAGCTCCGGGTAATGAAAAAAAGGTATCGGCCGCTTTGCAAAAGCTTTGGATGCAATTTTACCCCGATAAATTTTTAGATACCAATTGGGTTGATGATATGCTAGCTGGCCAGTATAAATCTGAAGCAAGCCTGCAGCAGCTATTCCTGTTTTTTAGCATACTCACCATGATGCTGGCAGCATTGGGCGTATTTGGTCTCATAGTACATACTGCTGGCGAAAGAGTAAAAGAAATTGGCATACGAAAAGTGCTGGGAGCTTCGGTAGTATCGATCGTTCGCCTGCTGTCGGCTGATTTTATTAAACTGGTTTTTGTGGCGATATTGATAGCAACTCCGCTGGTAAGCTGGCTGATGAGCAAATGGCTACAGGAGTTTGCTTATAGAATTACAATGAGCTGGTGGATGTTTGCATTTGCTGGCAGTATTGCCATATTTATCGCTTTAATTACAATAAGTTTTCAATCAATTAAAGCGGCAGTAGCAAACCCGGTGAAGAGTTTGAGAACGGAATAACCCCCATCCCCTAAAGGGGGGTATTTGACGTATTTATCTTTTTTGAAAAGGACAATGGTATAAGTTCTTTTCGTTTAATGCAAACGCTTTGAATAACTCCCCTTCAGAGGATGGGGGTAAAATAAAAAATCATGTTCAACAATTTTTTTAAAACAGCCTTTCGTAGTCTTTGGAAAAATAAGGGCTATAGCTTTCTCAATATTTTTGGATTGGCAATTGGTATGGCTTGTGCCGGTTTAATTTTTTTGTGGGTAGAAGATGAATTGAACTATGATCAGTTTAATGTGAAGAAAGACAATTTGTATTTTGTAAGAGAGAATCAAAAATATGATTCGTACACCGCTACTTTTGGTTCTACTCCGGGTGTGATGGCGCCGGCGATGCAGGCCGAAATACCTGGTATTGCCAACACCTGCCGGTTGAATGATTACGATGCAACACTGTTTTCTATCGGTGATAAAAACATGTATGCTGGTGGCGTTTATACCGATCCTTCTTTGTTCAGCATGTTTACGCTGCCCTTTGTAGAAGGCAATGCAAGGCAACCATTTTCGCAACGTTATTCAATCGTTATAACCCAGCAAACAGCTAAGAAGTTTTTTGGAAAAGAGGCGGGTGTGGTGGGTAAAACCGTAAGGGTAGATAATAAGCAGGATTATGTGGTGACTGGCGTAATCAAAGATATTCCGCAGAATTCATCGTTGCAATTTGAATGGGCTGCTCCTTTTGATATCATGTACGAACAAAGCCCATGGCAACATGAATGGGGTAATAATTCGGTAACTACCTATGTAGAGCTGATGCCCGGTGCAGATGTGGCGGCTGTAAATAAAAAGCTATACAATTTTATTCAACAAAGAGAACCAGATGCCATTGCCCGGCCTTTTTTATGGAGCATGAGTCAATGGCATTTGTATGGCGAATTTGACAATGGCGTAGCAACAGGTGGTGGACAAATAACCTACGTTCGTCTCTTCGCAATCATTGCCTGGATCATCTTATTAATCGCCTGTATCAATTTTATGAACCTGGCCACAGCACGCAGTGAGCAACGTGCTAAAGAAGTAGGCGTAAGAAAAGTATTGGGAGCAGGCAAGCGGGCATTGATCAGCCAGTTTATTGGCGAAGCATTGTTGATGTCGTTGGTTGCTGCTTTAATTGCCGTAGCTATTATAATCATGGTGTTACCAGCTTTTAATTTGCTTGTTCAAAAACAATTGCTGGTTGGTTTTAGCCAGCCACTACATATCATCGCATTGGTAATGATTACATTGGTCTGCGGATTGGTAGCAGGCAGTTATCCATCGCTGTATTTATCTTCCTTCAACCCGGTTTTTGTTTTAAAAGGTTTAAAGTTGATAGATGGCAGCGCCGCATTTATTCGCAAGGGTTTGGTGGTAATGCAATTCAGTATTTCTATTGTGCTGATTATTTCCACCGTATTGGTTTATCAACAGATACAGCATGTGAAAAGCCGTGATATCGGATTTGATAAAAGCAATTTACTGGAAGTAGAAGCACAGGGAGAGCGGGAAAAGTATTACGAGGTGATGAAGCAGGTTTTGCTAAACTCAGGTATGGTAGAAAGCATTGCTTTAAGCAATCATACCACCTTGTATGGAGGTAACAACACCGGTGGATTTACCTGGGCAGGCAAATCACAGAAAGCCCAGGTACTTATTTCTACGAGGTATGTAACTCCCGGATTTTTCCATACTTCCGGAATGAAGTTGTTGGGCGGAAGAGATTTTGTTGTAACTGATTCCGGAGAAAGTAAAAGAATAAATGCAGTAATTACCCAATCGTTGGAAAAAATGATGGGACAGGAAAGTGCTGTGGGTAAAATAATTACGCAGGAAGGAGATACCAGTGGCCTTCAGGTTACGGTGGTAGGTGTAGCCAATGATTATGTATATGGCAATATGTATGGTAAGTCGGATCCTGTAATGTTTTTCTGCACGGCACCTGCCAATGCCAACAAAATGTATGTGCGGTTAAATGCACAACGAAAGCCCGAAGAAGCGCTGGCTAAAATTGAAGCCGCAATGAAAAAATACAATCCTGCGTTTCCCTTTAATTACAGATTTGTGGATGAACAATTTAACCGGATGTTTCAAAATGAAGCGTTGATCGGAAAGTTGTCGCAGGTATTTGCAGCCCTGGCGATCATCATTTCCTGTTTAGGTTTATTTGGCCTTGCAGCATTTACGGCAGAACGAAGAACTAAGGAAATAGGCGTAAGGAAAGTATTAGGAGCGAGTGTTGCTGGCATCGCTTTACTGGTGTCAAAAGATTTTTTCAAACTAGTAGCTGTTGCCTGCATCGTAGCATTTCCAATTGCGTGGTGGATGATGAGTGGTTGGTTAGAAAATTATAAATACCGGATAGCAATTAGTTGGTGGATTTTTTTGGCAGCGGGTATAGCAGCCATATTGATCGCATTGGTTACGGTAAGTTTCCAGGCAATAAAAGCAGCCGTGGCAAATCCGGTGAAGAGTTTGAGAACAGAATAATTAGGGAATGTGAAAATGCGAAAATGCGAAAATTTGAAAATGTGCTGATGTGCTAATTAAGAGCCAAGAATTAACCATAAACAATCAACCATCAGCCATGAACAATGAACCATGAACAATGAACCATCAACCATGAACCATCAACCATCAACAGTATAGTATGATAAAAAATTATTTTAAAATCGCCTGGCGAAATCTAATACGCAACAAGTCGTATGCAGTCATCAATATTATTGGATTGTCGTTGGGCGTAGCTTGTAGCATTTTAATATTTGTGCTGGTAACCTATCACCTAAGCTTTGATACTTTTCATAAAAATAAAGATCGTGTTTATCGCATCGTTACCGAATGGCATGATGGTGATATCAACTATTCTCCAGCCGTGCCTTCTCCGGTAGGTAAAGCCGTTCGGTCTGAATTTACTTTTGCTGAAAAGACGGCTCGGGTAATCGATTACGAGGGGGTGTTAATTTCAATTCCTGGTACCAATGAGGTTAAAAAATTTGAGGAGGAAACCGGCGTAGCATTTGTTGAGCCTGAGTTTTTTGACATCCTCGATTTCCCACTGGTAGAAGGCAATAAAAATCAGGTATTAAAGAATCCCAATTCAGCAATTATTACGGAAAAACTGGCAAAAAAATACTTTGGTAAAGATGCTGCCATTGGTAAAATCATCAGGTTTGATAACAAGATCAATTTTACAGTGACTGGTATTTTAAAAGATATCCCCATCAATACAGATCGCAAACAGGAAATTTATTTTAGCTACGAAAATTTGAAGGATCACAATAAATGGATTGCCGGCGACAGTAGTTGGGGCGGCGTGTATAGTGGTAGCCAGTTATTTACTTTACTAAAACCATCGGTAACAGTTGCACAGGTAAATACACAGTTAAAAAATATAGTTCAAAAATATTACAGTGACCGTGATAAAAAAGTATGGCAGTTTCGGTTGCAGCCGTTGAGTGATATTCACTTTAACCCTGACTTAAATGGTTATGCAGATAAAAAATATTTATGGGCACTTGCCTTTATTGGAATATTCCTGGTTGTTACGGCCTGTGTTAATTTTATAAATTTGGCAACAGCACAGGCGCTCAACCGCTCAAAGGAAATTGGTATACGCAAAGTGTTGGGTAGTTTGAAACGTCATTTATTTTGGCAGTTTATTATTGAAACAGCCATCATCACATTGTTTGCCGTTGTGCTGGCTTATTTATTTGCAGAAATTGCGATGCCTTTTTTAAACCAATTGTTTGAAACACAAATTAAAATACGATTGTTTAGCAATTGGCAATTGCCCGTATTTCTGCTGGTTGTTTCTTCAGTGGTAGTTTTTCTGTCGGGGTCTTACCCGGGCATGGTGCTTGCCAGGTTTCAGCCCGTCGCTGCATTAAAATCGAAACTTTCACAAAAGCATATTGGTGGCTTTTCATTGAGAAGGATTTTGGTAATTACGCAATTTGCCATTTCTCAAATGCTCATTATTGGTACCATTGTAGTGGCCAGTCAAATACATTATTCTAAAAATTCAGACCTTGGTTTTAAAAGAAATTCCATTGTGGTGGTGCCGGTTCCAACCAACGATCTGGCCAGTATGAATACACTTGCCAACCGGCTGAAATCAGTGGCTGGTGTTGAGAACGTTTCCCTTTGTTTTCAGCCCCCGGCGGCTAACTCCAATAATACGACCAGTGTTAAATTCGAAAACAATGCGGAAGAAGAGCATTGGAGTACCAATGTAAAAGCAGGGGATGATCAGTATATGAAAACATTTAATCTTCAACTGGTAGCAGGCAGAAATTTTTACAAATCGGATACTGCCATGGAGTTTGTAGTGAATGAAACTTTCGTAAAAAAATTAAACCTGAAAAGTCCGGACCAGATCCTTGGAAAAATGGCCAGGATCAATGGTATTAAAGCACCCATTGTGGGAGTAGTAAAAGATTTTTACAACTACTCTTTCCATTCAGAAATTTCACCGGTATGTTTTTACTCGGATTATGATAGATATAGCAACTGTGTGCTGCAAATAAATATGCAAAATGTAAAGCCAATCATGACTGCCGTTGAAAAAATATGGAATGAAACCTATCATGAGTATCTGTACAATGCCAGTTTTTTAGATGAACGCATTGCTGAGTTTTACCAGTTGGATAGCATCATGCTTTCGCTGATCCAGTTCTTTGCCTGCATCGCTATTTTTATCGGCTGCCTCGGTTTATACGGTTTGGTTTCGTTTATGGCTTTGCGTAAAACGAAAGAAATTGGTGTACGCAAAGTATTGGGAGCAGGGGTGAAAAGTATTGTCTGGATGTTTGGAAAAGAGTTTACCACTTTACTGTTAATCGCATTTGTAATTGCTGCACCCCTCGCCTGGTGGGCCATGCACAGATACCTGCAGGATTTTACTTATCGAATTGACATTGGCGCATGGATATTTCTTAGCTCAATCGGATTCACGTTTGTGATTGCTTTGGTTACGGTAGGCTACCGGTCGTTGAAGGCTTCGCTGGCAAATCCGGTAAAGAGTTTGAGAACGGAGTAATGTGGCAAATGGGCTAATTGGCTAATTCGATAATGTGCTAATTTGGAATTAAGAATTACGAATGAGTAATGAGAAGTGAGCGAAGCGGTCGGTACCGCAGATCAGACCGCTGAAGGCTTTAAACCAGGAACAATGAACCATCAACAATCAACCATCAACAATCAACCATCAACCATCAACAATGAACCA
>JBGSMI010000295.1:0-14183 GCA_041740215.1 Ferruginibacter sp. | reverse complement strand
ATCGTAAATTTTATGGTAGCTTTTTTTAACTAATAAACTATGTCCATTAAAATAAACCTGCAATTGAAACGGACACCAGGGGTGGGTAGGGTGCATTTAAAATTGTCGGAATGGTTGCCAACCTTGTGCAGGTTCTTTTCTGCTAAAAATACTTTAAAAAATGTTGGCAACCCTCTATTGAGCTGCGACAATTTTAAATACGCCCGGTAATCTAATGTAGGATGAAGTGTTCCTTTATGGAAGTAATAGACAAGGTTCCTTAAAACTTAACCGAAATGTTGAGGTGACTAAGCAAATGCCTCAATAGTATTGTACGGATTTCCATTGAATATTGTTTGTGTTATTCTTTCCAGCCGTAGGGCCAATTCTTCCGTTGGTGCTGTTTTTTGACAACCTGAAATTATCACTAACAAATGTCCTTGTAGGAATAAAATATATTTTTTCATTTTTGCTTCGTTGTTTATAAATGTAATAGCCAGTTACAACATCGGCTACAAGCAGCAGAAAATGTTCAACTTTTATCGAAAGGTGATAGTACCGTGATGACTTCATTTTTTTTATTTATTTTGATGAAAAAAATATTGCGGTTAAAAGACTTAAAATAATTTTTACAGAAATGATTGATTGTGACCTTAATGATATTCGGGATCAACACCGGAATTTTTATAAAACAAGGGTAGGGAAACTGATAACAATTACGGCTCATTAGAATCGGCATCAACTACATATTGACTGCTCAATACTTGGTAGTAACCTATCTATATTTATTTAATTAGGAAGGGCTCAAAGCTTTGCGAGTAGCAGCCGGAGAAGGGTGATAGATTTGGCGCTTAGTTAAAATTTTGCTTATTATAACTGTATAAAGTCATAAGAGTTTTTTGTGTTCATAAAAAAATGATACGCACCCTGTTGCCCGATTTACAGTTTCACGGCCGAAAGGTTTTTCAGCGTTTACAATCAGCTTTATGCCCAGGTCAAAATATAAAAAAGGCAGTCCATGTTTTTGGACCGCCCCTTTGTATTTAAGTATTTTTGGAAGTTAACGCTGCACTTATTTCTTACTAAATGATTCTGATACTTTTTCTTTTGCTCCTTGTAAAACTAAATGGTAAATACCAGAAGGCAATGTAGTGAGATTTATCCGGTATATGGTATTGCCACCATTGTAGTAAACCTGTTGAAAATGTATCTGCTTGCCGGTTGTGTTATAGAGCCTTAAACTATACTGACCTTTTTCCAAATTGGCCATTTGAAAAGTGAGTACTTCATCGATAACTGGATTGGGATAAATAACCAGCTTACCCTTACCAGTTCCCTTTAAGGCAACAATGCCGGAATATTGCACTTTTCCATCTTTGTCCACTGCTTTTATGCGATAGTGATTTTCGTTTCCTTTTACCCGGTCATCCAGCCATGAATAGCTGTTGGTGGTACCTGGCAAGGCAGCCAGTTTGGCAACCGGTGTAAATTGAATTCCATCTGCACTATATTCTATTTCGTAGTAGCGCATGTCTTTTTCAAAGGTTGTTTTCCAACTCACCAATATGCCCTGCAATTGTCGGATGGCTGTGATGGATAAGATGGTTACCGATAACGGATCAAACACGGGTAAGAGTGCCGATAAAGAGGAGCATTGTTCTTTGCTACCCATTACCTGATAAAACCCATTCTGTGTAATAGTAAGAACCGCTTGCTGCCCTTGAGGTGCAGGAACGGGCGTGTTGTTATAATACCATTGATAGGTTTCAGCACCCGATGCGGTAAGTTGATTTCCAGTTTGGCTAATATTGATAAGCAGCGTCGGCAGTACCGTGATGTCCTCCACGTAATCGCCACCAAGTAAAGCAGGTTGGCTGCTGGTAGCTCGCACCCGATAGCCACTTGCAGCCTCTGCCGGTACTGGAATTTTTAACTGGGTTGCACCGATTGGCAGTTTTAACTGGTACGCAAGGTTTGCAAACGAACCGGTAGAATCGCTTACCTCTATAGTAAATTGGTTGGCAGAGCCAAATTTACCATAAGCTGCCACATTAATCAACATACTATCCGTACTACAGTAACTGCTGCCGGTCGTAATGGTAGTGTTGGTGTAAGCTACATCGTGGTTATCCCGAACCACCACATGATAGCCATAGTTGTAGGGCTGGATCTCGGCAAACTGCCCGCCAATGCCGGTAACCATAAACTCTCCCCGGGGTGCAGGCCAGTTTAAAATATTGCTGGCCGCAGGCACCTGCAGCAGAATGCTATCGCCGCCATTTTTTTGTGCCCACACATCATTAAGCCAGTGGGCATTTGTGGTTGCCCATTGCCCACTGCGTTTAAGTGTTAATGGTGATAACTGGACGGTAGACGACTCGTTTTTTTCGTTCAAACTATCTATACTCAATGGCATGTTTAGAGTTCGGTTATTACCGAGTACTACTAAAGTATCGGGCACCATAAGTAACTGGCCAAATGACTGGCGTATAAATCCCCTCAGTTGAATGGTGTCGCCTTTTGATACGGTTACATAAGGCGTAGGAGCAAGTTCAAACACCCGTATGCCACCAGTGGTATCCTGCAGCGTAAAGGCATAGCCATTGCTTGCAGCAAAATCATTTACCGACTGTACTATGCCGGTAAGCTGACAATACACGCCCAGCGAATCGGCTATACCAGATTGTGCGTGTACGTTCTTTACTTGTTTTATAAAATAAAGCGGCGCATTAGAAGGCTTGGTGTTACCTGTATTGCCCGCTGCAGGTAGGTGGTATTTGTATAATTTAAAACTACCCAGCGAAGCGGCATAAAAGGTATCCGCAGCCTGGTTCATTGCCAGAGCTCTTATGTCTCCGGCTTCTGCCGTTATATCATTTAACGGGAAGCTCCAGGATTGGATTTGCGTTGTATCGCTAAAATCCCGGTACTCTACAATTGGTGACACATTTCCTGCTTTATTGCTCAATATATACACCCTATTGCCTGGTTTTACATGAATGGCATTGCAGGTGCCTTGCAGGTTGATCCGCCGGTCAAACACAAAATTAAGCCCATCAGCAGCTACATATCGGTTTACAAAATTGCCACCAGCCGATGGAAGGTAAACCGATTTACCATCGTACGCCATTGCAGAAGCACGGGTGGTGCCGGGGTAAGGATCCAGCGAAAACTGGCTACGGATGGTATCATACCCAAAAGGTCGTTCCGTACTTTCTTTCAATATAAAGCTTTGGTTGTTTAGTACCCTTGTAAGAAAAATACGACCCAGGCTATCACTGGTGGGGTTGGATAAACCAAGGCTACCCAGTTGCACATAGCGCATAGGTTCACCGGTAAATGCATCCAATTTGATTAATGCACTGGCTGCTGCCACTAAAATATTGCCATCCAACGCACTACCAATACCCGTAACCAGGTTAATGGTGTAGCTGGTGCCATTTAAAGTAACCTGGCGCAGGTAAGCGCCGGGCTGCCAGCCAGCGAGTAAGGTGTTGGGTGCGGAGGGCAGAGAAAACTTTATATTGGTTGAGGTAAGCTGGTAAAAACTACCATCACCGTTTTTTACACTTACTCCGCCAGAGTATGGGTGATACCACACTTTTCCAAACTTATCTACCACAGCACCGTGGCCGCTGGCACTATTTGCAAATGCGGTGGTACAGTTGCCATCACCATCTTTCGCAGCACATTGGTATACATAAGCCGGTGCCTGCAATTCTATATTACCAGATGCTGGTGCATCGGTTTTTATCAACCGCAACCGCAATGCAGCCGTTTTGGTAGCAAACTTTCCATCGCTTGCTATTACACGGTGGTAATACATTTTTTCAATGCCCACCGGCACCGTATCAAGCAATTGCCAAAGTTGCTGCTGGCTTAGGCCGAGGCTAAAATCAGTGGCATTGTAACGTGTATAAATTGGGTTGATAAACAGAGAGTCTTCGGCCAATTCGTAATTGTACAAAGCTGCATCGCGGTCGCTATCAGTTGCCTTGCTCCACGAAATTTTAAAATATGCCGGACTGTTACGAATCTGGTACACACTATCGGGCAATTGGGTGTTGATAATGGCAGGAAGAAGTGGTTGGTTATTAGCTGCATACAATTGTGCTCTAAGTTCTCCATTAATAAACGCAGTTGTTTTTACGTTGATATAGATTGCGCCCACGCTCACCAGTTCCAGCAATTCGCTGCGAATGTCAATGGGCAA
The DNA here is from genome assembly GCA_041740215.1 of Ferruginibacter sp. Taxonomy (GTDB): domain Bacteria; phylum Bacteroidota; class Bacteroidia; order Chitinophagales; family Chitinophagaceae; genus Ferruginibacter. The sequence continues at coordinate 9,991 of JBGSMI010000295.1, read as the reverse complement.
AACGCCTTCAAACGTGCCATTTTTACCGTCGCTCGTTTTTACGGTAAGCCCTTTTATTAATTCGCCCTGCTGCGGAAACAGGCCTTTGTAAACACCAATAGCATCGGGGGTTTTAAGCAGGCTGCCAGTTAAGTTGCTAAAACTACCCGTTACTAATATTGTATTGCCAGATGGCGTAAACTGCACCTGGCCTGCACCCGTTTTGGCAACAGAATCAGTGGCATGATAGGGACTTAAAATACCGGATGCTGTGCCGCTTATAATCACATTGCGGTTCCTTGTAAAACCGTTGACGCCAAATATGGCTTTTGGAAGCCTGCTTTCTTCAAACACTTTCATATCGGCGGCTTCGGGACTATCTATTTCATAGGTGGTGTACACCAGCGAATCTGTGGCCGTAAAAAAGTCGATGACGGTAACAGTGTTTGGAGCAGTTTCATCTCCAAAAACCCATTTGCGTGGTCCGCTGCCTGCCGCACCTGCGTTTAATAATTCTATATTTCCTCTTTTACCCGGAAAGTAAGCATGGTGATGTCCGCTAACATATAAAGTAACACCGAGGTCGTCTGCCATTTTACGAAGGTCGTCGCCATTGTTTAAAATGTTACCTGCTCCATCTCTTTCTTGTGCCACACCATAAAAAGGCATGTGACCAATCAGTATACGATATTTGGCCTGTTGTGCTTCAGGTTTTAAAAACTGTGCTTTGGTCCAGTCGATATCGGCCTGGCTAAAATTGGCATCGCTGGCTTCCCAGTTTACGAAAAAGAAATCACCTCCTTGCTTGTCCATAAAGGAGTGGTAGTAAGGATAGTGGGAAGTGTCAATTGGCAACACATTGGGGAAATTGCCAGGAGCCATCCAATAATTACGGGCACCAACTCGGTCAATACTAAAACCAGTAGCTGCGTCGTGGTTACCCATTGTAAATGCCAACGGTATCTGGTTGTCCCGTAGTGGTTTCATTATTTTTTGGTCAAAGGCAGTCCACATACGGGCATTGCCTGCACTGTCATAAGCGGTATTACTTTGGCCGGCCACAAGGTCGCCACCAGCTACCACCATATCGGGCTTCCATAGCCTCGGTATGCGTTGCATAATACTATCTACCTGCCATTCGTAGGTAGTGGCGCCAAAGCTTGAGTTGAGGTCGCTAATTACCACCATTCGGTAATTGCCCCTGCCAGGTACCACGGTAGTTATTACGGTTCGCATAGCCGTATCGTTCTGGCTGTCTATCAGTTCAAAATCGTAAGTAAGTGTAGTTGTAACAGGGAGTGTTATCAGCTCCTGGTAATTGTAGTTTTTTGTTAGGCCTCCTATGTTGGTCAGGCTATCTACCAGGATGCGATTGGTTCCATTCATGGTTTTATATACCCGCAAATTTCTTAAAGTAGTACTGGTGCTAAGGGTTTCCAGTACGGTTGCTATTTCCAATAGTTTACCTTTTTCAGCTTCTTTTAAATTATTGTTTAATAACCGCACCTGTGTAACCGGCGACACCCGATATTTATATATGGTGTCGTACACCTGTCCAATGCTACTGCTTGCTTCAAAAGTGATTGCAACCTGGCTGCCGATGGTTTCGTTTACTACCTGAGTAAAAAAGTAGTCAATAGAATCAGCCTTAGAATAGTTTTGTTTATCAAGGCGTTGACGGCTGCCATTTGGCGACAGTTTGGTTACTACAAGGCTATCGAATTGAACACCGGTATTGATGGAATTGATTCTTAACCGGAAGCGAATAGTGCTGTCTTTTATATGTTCGCCAGTTGCACTGGCTCCAAGCCGTATCATTGGATTGGCTTCGCCTGTTTTTACCAACTGTATGGCATCGATGGTAACAAGTGCGCCTGGCTGACCATTGCTGGAAACCTCTATAGTATCGCTGGCACTAAGCTGGTAACTGCCCAGTGTATTCCACGCTGCTCCGTTGATGGTTTGGTTTACAAAAACCGTATCGGACGGGTATCCTCGGCGTTTAATAATGTACGGCGTACGGTTACTGCGGTTACCTGCCGCCACCCACCAGGCAGAAAGGCTGTACCGGGCAGGTGGTAAGTCTGTCAATATATAAAAGGCTTTGCGGCTGCCATCACCACTATTGGTAAAACGGGCTTTGCTCGGTCCAAAAAAGCCAGCATTGCTGGTTTCCGTCCAGGCTCCACCAATCTCACTGAATTGATTGCCAAATTCTGTATCGTAAATCCAGTTTTTTTGTTTAATCATCACCACCGATGAAACCGGTCGCACCCCCGCAGCATCGCTGGGTACATTTGCAGTGCTTCCATTTACAAACATGGAACTAGAGCCGCCGCCATCAAGGTTAATGGCTTCTACACAACCAAGCGACAAAAAAATATCTGCCAGTTCGTTCATGGTAGCACCGCTACTTTGGGCACTTCGGCCATCTACTACTAATAAAATATACTTGCCGGTCGCCGTAGCTCCAATAGCAGTGCGGGGTTCACGTCCACCTGGGTTTACACCACTTGCGGCATCAAATAATTCGGCGGTATCATTGATGTTTTTAATGCCGTTTTTTAAGAGGAGCGGCCCGGCACCGATGGCAGTATAGGCATTCCATACATTACCACCTGTGGGAAAGGCTGCCGTGGGCTGAACCTGTGGCGCCTGGGTAACGTTGTTGGGGCTTGGTGCCGGATAGCGGTAGGGGGTATTTGGAGTACCAACATTGTACATCCATTCGGCAGTAGCAATGCCATTGGCGGTAATGCCAAATGCTGCCCTTGTGGGATAATATGCAACACCATTTCGACTGATAGATTTTAAGTTGGGGTATACTACTACGCCGTTTTTAATGGTGAGACTATTGCTGGCAGTGCCGCCGAAAAAGCCACCGTTTATGGTTGCATATACCTTTTCTTTTTCTACCGCTGCAAATTGCTGGGGAGTACGCAGTACATTATTGGCCGCTGTTACATCCAGCTCCACCTGTGGATTCAATCCCTGGTCGAAGCTGGTATATATTGCTTTTATAAGGCTTGTTCCATTTGTAGTACCGGTTCCCCGAAAAACCTCTACTCCTTTGGGCATTCCTGCATTTAAGCTTGCGTCTTTTTGCCAGGTTATCTGGCTGTTAACCAATGGCGATATTCCTATGAAAAGTAGCAGGAAAAATACTTGGGTTACGTGTCTTATCATGATGTAGTTATTTTGAAGTGCAAGTAAAAAACAAATTGTAAATCAAACTTTACTTCCTCATTATTAAAATGACAACGAATTATTAATTTTGATAGTCCGTGCATAAAAATGCAATAATTTGCTTGTTTAATGCTGAAAATTAAGTATAAAACGTTGTATTTTTTTTCAATAACGCATAAAACGGCAATTTGAACGTTTTGTGTAGACCTTAAAATGCTATTTCTTTTAGGCATGCTTCCATTAAAAAAGCAGAAGCACTATATAGTGGGGTGGAACGAAAAAAGCAGTAGCCGGCGAAAGGAGTGCTTAACCATATCCCGGCTTGGCAACGTTAAAGCTTTATGATTGTAAATGATTTATAGCAGAACGGATAAAAGTGGTTTTATTTGAGTGTGCGATTTATTGCGTAGTAACACATTTAAGAAATAGTTGCTTACTCAAAAGCGGCACCGCACAAACACGCTGCCCCGAAAGGCAACTGCTTAAAATTATAGCCTGCGTTCGGCTGGAAAACTTAATCAATAATGCCTTTTTTCGAAACTTAAAAACAGCATGTATCCGGCAGGTAGCAGACTTTAACATACCTCGATCAAATGTCGGCTTGCTCTCCCGAAGGCTAATGTCACTGCTTAGCAATATTTATTTTAAGTCTCCGCTTTAGAAATTGAGAAATGAATCGTGGTGTTTGATATATTATCGAAGTTTGAGCAACAAGAATTATGGATATCCGAAATGCACTGCGTGTTTTTATGGCTATAATCCCTGACCATATTCCTAAGTATAATACAGTCACGAACACAGTGGACAAATCAAGCTCAATGTTTCAGTTTGTCCATTTTATCATAGATAAAACCATCACCAGACTTTTATATGAATTGAACGGATTCGTACAGCCGGGCGGTTCGATTGAATCCGTCAAAAGTGAGTTTTCGGATTGTATTAAACCAATGATTGCACATTTGTCTCTATTGCAGGCTCTTTGATTAAAAATAATCACTACCATTGGTTCCATTCTAGCGATAATGCCATTAGCTTTGGGTGTAGGTTTAGAAACTCAAATACAGCAATCATTGAATGTTGCAGCAATACGTGGTGCTGTAGTGATTAATCCTTTGTTGCAATTTGGGTTTCTCAGTTCAATCAGACTTCTTTGTTAGAGGAAATCAAAATAAAATATTATGGCACAATGGCTAATCTTTGCGTTACTCTCAGCATTGTTTGCAGCACTAACTGCCATCTTTGCAAAAGCAGGGTTAAAAAATGTAGACTCAGATTTGGCTACAGCGGTTAGAACAGCCATTATTTTGTTCATTACATGGGGCATTGTTTTCTTTCGTGGCAAGGCCGGCGAAGTATCTGGGCTTTCAAAAAACAACTGGTTGTTTCTTACTTTGTCTGCTTTCGCTACCGGACTATCCTGGTTGTTTTATTACCGGGCATTGCAATTAGGTAAAGTATCAGAAGTTGCAGCCATTGATAAAGGTAGTATTGTACTCACCATTTTACTATCCTTCATCTTCTTAAATGAGCCGCTTACCGCTCGTGTATTAATTGCAGGAGGATTGGTTTTTGCCGGTATGATTGTGCTGGTGTGGAAATAGGAAGACGGTCGCTTTTCTAAAATAAAAAAAACAGCCTTCTTAGTTTAGCAAATGCATGACTACTTGCAAACTAACAGTATGTGTTCTACAATTGTATTGATTAGTTTATTGCGGGCAGTTGCTGAAACTATCTTAAAGTTTAAGGGATATTTTAACTGGCTTGCAGATCATTCGGAAAAGCGCTATGTCATTTATATCTTAAAGTGGAATTATGGTTTAAAATGCAGTCAGGAAACTAACGGGAAATGCTGTAAACACCGATGTTATTTCTCGTGTTTTAGACTGGTTTCTTTTCTACCTTGTCCGTTATTTGCTGCTGGCTCGTTTGTAAAATCAGCAAGGTGATACGAAGAAGATACGAAGGACAGACTAACTAAATATGCTGGTTGTTTGCCTGGTTCATGGCCCAAAAAAATCTATCTGGAAAGCGCACAAAAAAAGTTCATCTACAAATGCAGATGAACTTTTTTTATGACCAGCAATCTTAAAATGCAATCAGGCTTATTTGAATGTTCTGATATAATTCACTACCGCCCACATGTCATCCGTTTCAGGTATTTTTTTCTTGTAGGAAGGCATGTCTTTTCTTCCTTCTACTGTTTTAAAAAATAATGAACCGTCTGTTTGTGCGTGGAAAGCGGCTGTTGTAAAATCTCCACAATCAGTATCTAACTGAGATGCTTTGGTGCCGTCGCCTTTTCCTTTAGTGCCGTGACAGCTTTTGCAATGTTGATTGTACAAAGCTTTACCTGTAGCAATAGATGCAGCATCTGATTTTACAGGGTTTACCATGTTCTTGTTTTTGTCTGGAACCGGCCATGGTTTGGGTTGCGTGCTGTTCATAAACGACATTAACAGAACGAGACTGCAACTTAAAAGAATGAGTGATGCTTTTTTCAGGTTTGATTGTTTTTAGTGTAAAAATTTGTATCGACTTTCAATTATCAATTGTTTGAAATAACTTGATTTCTGTTGTCAATTGAGTTAGTTCTTTGTAGCAATTGCCGTATCAGGTTCTTCTTTTCTTAAGCGGAACAACTGGACAATAATTACGATATAATGTCCCCAAACAACTGCCATTAAAATGCTAAATGTAATGACCATCCAAAGCGGGGGATGAGGACTCCACAACGCCCTTGGTAATTCTGTTAATTTGTCTGAAACCTTTAGTCCCCAGGGTTGAACGATACTGGCTTCTATGTTTCCATACGTCTCATTTTCATCCAGTCTTGCTATCAATGTAATGTTTCCTTTTGCATCGCCGGGGAGATTGTAGGGGATTTCAACGGAAGCTGCTCCATCCGCATCTGTAGTGCTTTCTCCAACTTTCAATGGATTAATTAAACGTGCAACAAATATGCCAACTGCCGTTTCAGGAACGGGGCTGCCTGTTCCGGTGCTGAGGTCTGTTAGTTTCATTTGCACCGTTAGTAAGGAGTCTTCTTTAACAGGAATTATTTCAAGACGGGCTCTTTTAATACTTACTTCGCTTTCAGCCGGGTCCATGCCTTTATTACCTGCAAAGATTGCTTTAAAATTTATTTTACCTGCTGCATCCGTTTTCAGCGAATCAGCCTTTACATTAAACACCGCTTTGCCGTATTTGTCGGTAATTACAAAGCCCAATGGAATATCTCCTGTTTCAGTAACCAATACAAAGGATACTTTAAGCAATGATAATTTATAGAAAGTTCCTTTTACCTTGGCTTGCATCGCTGCTTTTAAGTCGATGGTGTTATTTGCTTTTTGCACAATCATAAAATTCAATGAGGGACCTATCAGCGAAGGCTCCTCCTCCGCCACTGCTGCTTCTGCCGCAGGTGCTTCTTTTTTTGTGCTGTCTGCTTGTGCAAATATATTTACAGGTATGAACAGCAGCATCATTAATCCGGCATAAATAATGGCACTCTGTAATTTAAGAGTTGCTGCATCCCGTGTTTTAATTGCTTTCATATAATATTGTTTATACAGTTTGTATTGTATCTTGATTTACAAAAATCGGCTCATGCTGGTGATTGTGCTGGTGCAGCGGTTCCTCTAATTCTGATACGGGTACAACCGTTACCAATTTTGAAATCAACGTAAATAGTAAAAGAAAGGAGGCGATGCCGGCAAAGGTCAATGCCCACTCCGGCCAGCTAGCAGTGTATTTTACATATTCCATTCTGGTATCCTGCATGGGTAAAGCGGGTGTTTCAAGTGTTGGTACAATGATGAGGTAGCGTTTTACCCAAAGGGCCATTACCATTGCAAAAGATGCCAATGTTATCCAGTTTACTTTTCGTGTAGCAGGAATCGCTACGATAGCAATTGGGACGAGAATGCCGAATAGATTTGCAAACAAGGTCCACCAGCCATATTCCTGTAAACTAAATAATTTGTTGATTACATCTGCATCCCATTTTGCTGATCCGAACCAACTGGTGAAATATTCTGAGAAGGTAAAGTATCCGTATGCGGCTGCCAATACCATCATGAAGTAGCCAAGGTTCACGAAAAGCTTATCGTTAAAATAATCCTGTAGCTTATACATTTTGCGGTAAGCCCACATAGCAACAATCAATACCCCACATCCTGAATACAACGCACCTAAAACGAAGTAGGGGCCAAAGATGGTACTATGCCATCCCGGACGCAACGTCATACCAAATATCCACGACAGGATTGAACTAACCATAATGGACAAAGGAATAATAATAATGGCCAGCAGGTTTTGAGAAATGATCAAATGTCTTTTCTGACTGGCGGCGCCCCGGTAACCCAATGCCAGTGAAGCGTACAGTTTCTGCTTCCATTTGGGTATATCCATTTTTGTATCCCGGTACACTGCAAAATCTTTTATCAATGAAATGTAAAGAAACAATGCACTTCCTACAAAGTAAGTGAGAATGGCCAGCACATCCCATGTCATGGGCGATTGCAATCTTGGGTAAATAAATAAATGATGCAAGCGGTCGAAGCGGCCCACACAAAGGAGAATAAAGATGGGGCCAACAATAACCGACGTAATCGTCATCATCTGCGAAAGCCGGATAATGGGTTTACCCCAGGGCACTTTAAATAAATGCAGCAAGCCCGAAATAATGGCGCCCGCATAACTAAGTCCGATGAAAAATATAAAGTTTACAATAAACAGTCCCCACACCACATTATCCCGCATTCCGGTTACCACGTGTCCGTGTGCAATTTGTAAATACAGTGCATAGCCGCCTACCACGATCCACAGCAAAAAGAAAACGATCCAGAGTAAATTTGACTTGCTGAATTTTTCAATATTGGGCCGCTGGTAGTTGAAGGCTTCCTGCTGGTATGAATTTAGTTCCATAAAATAATTGTTCTTAAGATGATATTAAATTCCGCTTCTTTAGGATGGGTGTATTTAAAATTGTTGGAAGGATTGCCAACCTTGTGCAGGTTCTTTTCTGCTAAAAACAGGTTAAAAAAAGGTTGGCAACCCGCTATTGAGCTGCGACAATTTTAATTCCGATCCTTAGGATTTGGAAGAGATTGGTTCCATGATATCTTTAAACCTTTCTTTCAATTTATCAGGAAGGTTCTCATATCCTCTTTCAACAGGAAACTGTCTGTCTTTTGGAGGTAGATAATATACCCTTGGTTTGGTGCCGAGTTCTTCTAAGAAGCGATAGCCGGCACGGTCTTTAATTAATTGTTTAAAGCTTACGGTTTCAGAACCATTGCTTACCGTGTCTTCATTTTCGTCACCAAAATAAAATACACCATTGGGGCAGGCTTCAGCACATGGTGGAAGCAAGCCTTCTCTTGTTCTATCGGGACAGAAATCACATTTTTCTACAGTGCCAACTTTTGCCGGAATACCGGTTTCTGCAGAATAAGGAAGGTCTTTGATATCACTGTTCAACTCAGGCTCTGCCCAGTTAAATACACGGGTAGAATAAGGGCAGGCGGCCATACAGAATTTGCAACCAATACAACGGTCATTGTCAATCAATACCAGACCATCCTGTCGTTTGAAAGTGGCATCTACCGGACAAACTTTTACGCAGGGTGGATTGTCACAATGGAAACACTGTTTAGGAAACCAATAAGGTGCACCCTCGTCACTATCCTTCATTAGTTTTACGGTAAGCCATTCGGTATCTTCCGGACGGTAGTGATGTTTTTGGCAGGCAGTAATACACTTACGGGCATTTTTACAAAGCGCCAAATCTACTACCATCACAAATCTTTTACCCGGTATGCCTTGCCGTTCTTCCATCTTGGAAACAATGGCCATATGCTCCTGGTAATTCAGGTAGGCAGAATCAATCTCTACAATTTCTCCATCGGGTGAAAGCAGTCTTACTTTTTTGCTAACGGTGCTATTTTTGGATGAGCAGGAACAGGCTAAAGTGCCGCAGGTGGCTGTTACTACCGTTGCGATAGCGGCATTTTTTAAAAAGTTTCTCCGGCTGTTGTCATTTACTTCATCATGTTGTTTCATTGTTCAGTTTTAAATGATCAACTATTATTTCCTTTTGATGGATTTTGCATCCAGTCATATATCTCTTTATTGGTAGCTTTCTGCTTTGTAGCAATCTTGTCAAAAATGGCTTTGTCCACTTCAACCAGTTTGCCATCAGCAGTCAGCATTTTTACCATCTCTTTTTTGCCGGTATTCATCAAGCCGCCAGAAAGAAACCAGCGCCTGGATTTGTTGGTTGGTTTTTGATCGTCGCCCATGTAATGAATTTTTAAGTGCTACAGTGAATTAATAGAAATTTCCGCCCTTGATTTCATTTGTGAAAGTAGGATTTAGTCAAAGTGCTTTTTATGACTTTTGTTAATATAAGTTATGATTATTGTCATGAAATTGTCACAAGACTTCTAAGGGTAAATCACCTTGGTGAGGCTCTCCAATACCTTGGCAAGAATCTTATAATTAAAAAAATGGAGTTGCGTAAACTTCCTGCTGCTCTAAACTCATTGTGGGTATTTCAGCAATAGTAAAGAGTCTAAAACTTTTAGAAATGAGCTTTTCAAGAACGGGTTGCTGTATTGTAATTGACACAAATTATACTTGAAAGACTCTTATGATGAATGTCATATTTCTGTAAAACATTTGTCATGAGTTTGTCACGGGAGGTTGAATAGATTTGTTTTTGAAATTTAAGTACTACCATTTAGCTACTGAATAAATTTTCAAAAAGTAAATTAATTGTTATGAAAAAAATGTCATTGTTAAATGCGACAACACTCTTTCTCGT
>JBGSMI010000087.1:0-10173 GCA_041740215.1 Ferruginibacter sp. | reverse complement strand
TTTACCAACAAACTGATCGTAATCAGTAACTGGTTTAACATCGATCTGGCTACCTGGTAAGAATGTTTCCATACCAAATACATCCACGATAAGACCACCCTTGGTTTTGCTGGTAACAATACCGGTAACAATTTCACCAGTCTTGTGCAATTCAACAATTCTTTCCCAGGCTCTGCTGGTACGGGCTTGTTTGCGGCTAAGGTGCAGGTTTCCGTCCCTGTCTTCTTTTTCCACCACCATTACTTCAATCACATCGCCTACTTTCAATCCACCTACTACATCTCTAAATTCGTTCAGAGAAATTAAACCATCACTTTTAAAACCGATGTTTACAACCGCATCAGTTTTGGTGATTGCTTCAATAGTAGCCTGAATCATTTCGCCATCATTGATCTGTTTGAATGTGTTGTCGTAAACAACATCATACTTGGCTTTTTCTTCTTTGTTGTAACTTGAAACGTTGCGCTTGTCAACACTCCAGTCGAAATCATCATGAGCAGTCACGATTCTTTCTTCAACGGGTGGTACAATGGCAACTGGTTCAGTTGCTTCCGGAGCAGCAGCTACGGGAGTCGCTACTTCTACTGCCTCAGCAGCAGGAGCATCTACAGGCACATTTGTTACCGCAGCAGTCTCAGCACCATCGTTGGTAGCCGATCCTTCCTGTGCATCTGCGTTTAGTTGTTTAATATTGTTAAATGACATAATAGTATCCCCGGTTTTTTAACGGGACTGCAAAACTAAGAAAAGATACTCACAAAAAACGCTGAAATGGTAGGTTTTTCAATGGTTGCCGCAGATTTTATCCAGCAAAAAAGCGATTTTTTAAATGGGTGTTTACCAGCGGTTAATTTTCATGGCTATATCGTTGCCACGCTCGGTTCAGCGGCATACCATTGGGGATCTTTTTATAATGCAGCGAGTCGAATTAAAATTGGTCAAACTGCACTGGAATTAGGGCATCCTATTTCCGGCTTTTCATATGCTTGCCATGTTGTTTGAACAACTGACCCATAAGGCGATCATTTCCAACTTGCACCGGTGCAAAAAGCAACAGAGACGACCCAGGCCATCTCTGTTACACAAACTGAAACTGAAAATATCGGAGATTAAATTAAGGTATGTCAATGCATCGGAAGCTTACTTTATTCACTATTTCGCCATTGCCATATTTATCCCAAAACTTTACCACTACATCATATTTTTCTTCCCATTGGCTTGCCGGTGGGTACGGTGCATCGCAAATAATTCACACTGTCTTTATCCAACACATCCTTACCTTTAAAAAGATCTGGTTCATTTAAAAGTACCTGCCCTTTTTAGCAATAATTACCAGCGAACACCCTATCGACACTTTACCATCTTTTGCTACCAGGCCTTGCAGTTTGTCGTTCACAATCATAAAGCTTTCACCAAATGGAATGTCTGTATGCTTCAATACCTCATCGTTCATTACCAACACTAATTTTTCCGGCTTCATGTTTTTATAATTGGTTATCATTCCTGTATTCAGGTCTTTGTCTACGCCTACAGCGACAGGGCTGTTGCACACAAATAAAATAATTATCAGCAATAAGGAGGCTACGGATAAAGCTCTAACAATGGATGAAACCTGCCATTTAACCGGGTTCTGTATGATTCTGTACACGGTGTCTGCTGCGAAAATCAGCAGACAAATAACCGTAGCAAAGGAACTTGCTACGCCAAAAAGTTTTAGCAACACAATTGCTTCATAAGCTGCTTCAAAAGGAAAGTCGTAGAAAATAAAATGCAGAAAGCTGTATATAAATAAACCAACAGCATTGGAAATCAGTAAAATGCTTTTAAAAAAATCCCAATGTATTTTTCCATCTGATTTTTGGGTGATGAAACTTTTGAACTTGATTAATTGATTTTGTTTGTTTGAATATTTACAATGTAAAAATGCTGCGCAAAATCAATGTATAAAAACAAAACTCAATCAAGGGTTGCAACTAAATATCGTAATGTGTCATTTTGTATTTGAATCGACATCTATCTTGCAACGGCTGCTTTGGAGGCGTATTTTCTCTGTTTTGTGTATACAAGTTTGTTAACCTTAATTCAAACCTCATTTTGCTGCTGCCGCTGTAAAGGGATTAGTGCAAACCCTTTCCTATGAAAAGTTTGATTGGATGAATTGGTGTGTGCCCCGATTTAATGTGCGCAAAAACTGAAAGGAAAAAGCATTGCGATGAAGGGAGATAGTTCATCTTATTTTCGCTGAGGCTATTTTAAGCACAATTGCCAATTTACACATATTTACTCTTAGCGTCAGCCAGTTTTAATCACGGCAATACTCTCCCTGTTTTTTGTAGATTACTAAAGTGTTTTCATCAATTATACAATAGCCACTGGTTGACAGCATTTTGCAATCACCTGCTCCCCGATATAAATAAGTACATCGTTTCTTTGTTTCAGTGGTAGGCCGGTATGTTTTGTCCAGCGATCGGCAGAAGGCGCTTCAATAAATGCAATGGCGTCATTTCCTGCAAATTCCCACCAAAGACTAAACTTTGTTTCATCACTGATAAAATAAATAGTGCCGCCTCTGCCTTGATCTGCAAACTGCAGTTTGAGATTACCTGACAATTGCATACGTACGTTTTTAGGTTGATATTGTTTCGCTCTGTCTATTTTCACTTTTAATGTAGTAACAAACTTTTTAGGTACATCCAACCATGCTGCAATTGTTTCGGGTGTTTCATGTTGCGCCAGGTGTTTTTGTATAAGTTTTTGTAACAAAGTAATGTTGGCAGCGTCCATTACCTGCTCCAGTCGTTCCTCAATATATTCGGTCACTTCTTGTTTATATTTTTCTTTTGCTTTCGCATTTATGGCGGTGGCAGCAGCCAATTCATGGTTGGCCTGCATTCTTATTTTTGCTGTATCGGCAACATTGCGATCGGCTTGCTCCAGTGCCTGTTTATAAACCATGGCAATGTTGGCCGAAAAATCTCAATGGTCCATTAGTGGGTTTATTTTAATATTTCAGGAGGGTGTCTATATTTCCCAAAAGCACAGTTTGTGCCAGCCATTTTTTTAGCAAAGTGCAATAACAAGTGTTGCTGTGTGTCGTATAAAATTTTTATATCAATTCCATTTTACAGGCCCGTTAAAACATAGCAGCCCAATTAAAATAGAAATAATTGTTACCATAATTTAAAAGATGAAAATGGCTATTGCCATGGCGTATCTTGAGTGATAGTTTGCCTGGCGAAAGCCTATAATTGTTCCGGTCAACATGATGATAAATGCGATTATAAAAATGATGATTTCTGCTTTTTTTATATTGGGTAACTTCTGCATATTGTGTAAAGTAGTAAACAACAGGAATATATCAAATAGCACACTTATGGTGGCTAGTACGTAAAATATCAGTTTTGCTATGGTGTCAATTATTGTTTTTGAAGCAGCTTTTAGCTTATTTTTTGATTGTTTGAGGATGTAAAAATGCAATCTATTTTTACCCCACACAATCATTCTAATTGAACATATTATTTAATTGAATGAAGCGTACTTTTTATAAATTGAAGTGATGGTGCTGCTCAGGTTGGAATGGAAAAATGTAGCGTAAAATGCATTTTATTGAAACAGGATAACGACCCGGTTATGTTAGGGTATTTCAGATACTAAGTGAATTCAATATACATTTTGACTTAGCTAGTATGCGAGGGGTATTTTTGCAGATGACCTAACCTCGCTTTGAGTGGTTTGCTGCTGTATAAAAGTCATTTTAATTAATATGAAGCCTGAAAAGGAGCAAGTATAACATCGCTACAACCAGCCAAACTTTTCAATCAATTTTTCTTTTTTATTTCTTGCAACCGGTATGCTTTCATCATTACTCATAATGAGGTAGTTCCCTTCTCCCCGTACATATTTTTTTATATGATCCAGGTTGATCAAATATTGCCGGTGTACTCTTAAAAAATTTCTATCTTCCAATACTTCTTCTATATCGCCCAAGGTTTTGGATACCAGGCATTGTTGGCCACCTGCAATAAAAAACCGGGTATAATTATTGTCTGCTTCGCAATACAATACATTTTTTATTTCGGTAAAAGTTACGCCATTTTGATAGGGCAATGCTATTTTATTGGGGTGCTGTTTTTCGCCGTTGTGCAATTGCTGTTTTAAATAACGGAGTTGCTGTGGATCAGGTTTATGCAACATTGCTTTTTCTACCGCCTTTGTCAGGTCTTTGCCATCAATGGGTTTTAATAAATAGTCCAGCGCATTAAAGCGAAAAGCTTTTACGGCAAACTGATCATAAGCAGTTACAAACACCAGGCTAAAATTTATTTGCCCCAATTGCTCCAGCAATTGAAAGCCATTCATTACAGGCATTTCTATATCCATAAAAACGATATCAGGCTGTAGTTCTTTTATTTGTAACAAACTTTCTGTGCTGGAGGTGCAGGCTGCTACAACGGATACTTTGGGGCAATACATTTTTAGTTGTAGCGCCAATAGTTTTACACAATCCGGCTCGTCGTCTATGATGATTGCTTTCAAGCCTCCCTGCCCTCCAAAGGAGGGTTCCTGGTTCATTAAGTTTGAAATGGTTTTCAAAATATATACTGTTATAATTATTTACATGCTTAGCCTTTGCAAATTGCAATGGGGTGTAAGGATTGAAGTACGCCCAGAACCCTCCTTCGGAGGGCAGGGAGGCTTTTTATAAAGGTATTTCAATAATTACTTTGGTACCTGCAGCGTTTCCTTCGGTATCTACCAGATCAATAATTTTTACCTCGGTATTGGTTTGGTAAATATGGTTAATGGCTTCCAGTCTTTCAGAGGTCATCTTTAGGCCGAATGATTTTTGCCGGGTGGCAGATTTGCTTTTGTGCTCCTTTGCCATCTCCCTGCCAATACCATCATCTGTAATTTCAATGTGCAATAAATATTCTGATGGTTGGGTAATATCAATGGTAATATTGCCACCTTCAGTTTTGTGCATCAAGCCATGCCAAATGGCGTTTTCTACATAAGGCTGCAGCAGCAATGGTGGTATCTCAATATATTGCTGATCTATATGCGGTACTACATTTATCTGGTAGTTTACTTTATTTTTAAACCGCATAGCTTCCAGTTCTATATAGAGTTTTAGTGTCTCCAATTCTTTTTGCAACGTTACTTTTTCTGACCTTGAATTTTCTAAAACCAGTCGTATTAATTGTGAAAATTTAGTAAGGTATTCAGAGGCTGTTTGCGAATCATTTTCCAGTGTGTACAGCTTAATTGAATTGAGGCAATTGAAAATAAAATGAGGATTCATTTGGGCACGCAATGCAATCATTTCAGTTTCTGCAATTTTCTTTTCAAACATGGTTTCTACCTGTTTTATTTTTTGCGTTTCTACCAGTTTATTTTTTAAGTCCAATTCAGCAGTTCTTTGTTGCAGGGCAGTTTCCAGTTGTTCACTATGTACTTTTTCCAACTTGTTTTTTTCCAGCAATACCAGTTTGCTGCGGTAAGTCAATGCAAAGGAAAAGCAAATAGCTTCTATCACTAATCCGAGCAAAAGAAAAACAATCGGGAAATTGATCACCAGGAATAACTCAAAATTCATATCGGTAGAAGGGCCTTCATGATTGAAAAGTGGGAGGCACCAAAATACAATCAGGCTTGATATACCAACAAATAAAAACCATTTCACCGGGTCTTTACTTTTTGCAGTAAGTATCAGTAATATAATGTTGAGCAGGACAATGGCAACGGGCGTTAAAACTATACCATAATAATTAAGGTTAAAGGGGAACCAGCCAAAGCGAACTTCTACCAATTGTAAAATCATTTGCAATATACAAAGTGCAATCAGCAGCTTTACCAGCAACCATCCTTTTTTAAAATGAACAGGCAGTTGTAGCATGCTGCCAATAAACAGGCTATACAAAACAGGAATTACATACACAAATACAGAAAATATAACATCATGCATTAGTGAAGAAAACATAAACATCCCCAGCCTGATATCCATCCAATGCAAGCCGGAAAAGAAAGCTGCAATGGCATAGGCGATGTACCAGATAAATGCTTTATCCCTGTATAAATAATAATGATACAAAGCATAAATACCAATAAAAATAAAACAACCTACCATTGCTGCCAATACCAGGAAAAGATACCGGGCGCTAAAGCCGCTGTATAACTCTTCCGCCATACCTGTAAGTTTTGTTTCCAGTTTAATAATGGGAGGTATTAGTTGGTTCTGCCGGTCTTCTGTACGGAGCCAAAAGGTGGTAGTAGTTTTGGGCAGTACTACTACAGGAAGCCTTACCCTGTCATATACAGCAGGATTACCCGGGTGTTGAAAGCCTATAGTTTCGTAAGCTCCGCTTCTTGCTATCAATTGATTATTGGTGTACAACCTTGTAAAATAATGAACGGTCCTTATGTTCAGGTTTACAGTGTCTGTTGCAGATGTATTGCGTACTGTAAATTTTTTCCATTGAATGATCAAAGGCCTGTTACCGAATTTTTGTTGCCGCCATTCATTTCTATATGGCACAAATACCTGTTGTTGAACTTCTTCAAAAGAAAGTGCCGTATCACCCGTTTCCTGAAAAATAAAACAGTTGTCTGCAATATCCTTCGATTGTTTCCAGTTGGGTTGCCCGTTTAATAAGATGGTATCCTGTGCAGCCGATGCAAGGCTGATGATAACAAAGCATGCCATTAAAAAAGGTATCCGCTGCATAATTGGGTTCTATATTTTAAAAATAAGTAAACCCTGCTGCAATGCCTAAAGCATTTGGTGAAGTACAGTTTTTTTGAGGGAATGGTAAAGGGCGTTGAAAATTAACACCCCGTGCTGCAAATACTGCTGCTCACTCATAAAGATGGCGGTTCACAAATAACTGTTTTAAAAGATATGGACGGAAGCTGAGTTTTACTTAATACAAATAAGTGCTGTTATAGCGTTGAGGCGTTTTGGAAATTGTAACGATAGTAAGTCTAAGAAAAAGCGTCTTAACGACTCAACGGCATCGGCTTATAATTATCAACCAACAAAAAAATTACTATGGCAACATCAGAACTATCTCAAGACAAATCAAACAGAGGAAGTGGGATAACCAACCGGCTTATTTACTTTTTTATTTTTTTGCTGCTCATCAGCTTTGCCGGTTTTTATAAAACCTACCTTGTAAAGTTTCCAAATTTTGATGGCTTTACCTGGGCGCATCATTTTCATGGAGCAGTAATGCTAACATGGATTTTAATGCTGATTGCCCAACCAATTTTTATCAGAACCCAAAAAATGGAATGGCACAGAATTGTTGGGAAAGCCTCCTATTTTATTTTCCCATTATTATTGCTCTCCTTTTTTTTGGTTGCCCGAGCTGGTTATATAAGAAATGTAAAAGCAAATGGCGAAGTAGAGGCCTTAGCTTCTATGGGTTTTAGCGGTATTCCTGATATGTTTTATATCAGTATCTTATATGGTTTTGGCATTTATTATAGAAGAAAAACTTCCTTTCACCTTCGCTTTTTTGCCTGTATAGGTTTAATGATATTAGGGCCCGGACTAGGGCGCTTCCTGATTGCAGTTTGTGGTTTGCCATTTGCTGCCGTTCCTGCCATGATTGGCGTTATCGCTCTCTTTACCCTTGGTTGGGTGATTACTGATATCGTACAAAAAAGGTCGGCATTTCCATTGGCTGTTTTTCTGGCAATCATCGTCATGTCATTTTTATTGGGCCCCAATACGCATTCAGCATGGTGGCAGGGGTTTGCCAAATGGGTAGCTGTTCATTTGTTTTAAGATCCCCTCTGCTTTAACAATCGTTCAATTTTTTAAACACTCAACTAAAAATTATTACAATGAATACTGCTACTACCTTTCATTCAAACAATCGTCAAAGGATTGCTGCAATGTTGATTTGCCTATTGGTTTGCCTGGTTTATGCCGTTTTACTGATGTATGCAGCATATATACTTTTTGACGTTGCAGAAGAATTACAAACATATTTTAATAGTTGGACTGTAGCAGCTAATCATCAGTTAAATTACTGCTTACGGTAATAATTTATTACCTTAAACTATCTATGAAACTATCGAAAACAATTGCATTCATTAGTTTATGTGGCTGCATATTATTTATAATAATCGTATGCATACTTCATTTTTTGAGGCCAGATAAAAACAGGCTGTCTTGTTTTGTAAGTGAATATGCGGTTGGTAATTTTGGCTGGCTGATGACTATTGGTTTTTATACACTTGCAATAGCCGCAGTCTTTTTGCTTATAGGTTTGTTGCAAGATTGTAAAGTATCTGCAACAGGCTGTATAACCTTGGGTATTTTTTCTGTAGGTATTTTGTTGGCTGGTATATTCCCTACCGACCTACCAGGAAATCCACCCACTCCTCGTGGCTTAATACATGGCTTTGCTGCATTGATTGCTTTGTTAAGTCTCGCCATTTCCATGATGGCATGGGGAGTGGTATTTAAGAAAAATGTTGGCAGGAAAAAATACGGCAACCCTTCCATTTTTTATGGAGTAGTAAGCTTACTATTGCTCTTCATTTTCATCGCCAGCCCCAATTCATTCAGGGGATTAATACAACGTTTTTTATTGGTATGGGATATTGGTTGGCTGGTTTTGGTTGGCTGGAAGTTGTATTTTATCAAAACAATCAATTTGTGTATGAGATAGCTATTTGTTTAGATTGTAATTACTTAATTGCCAGTACCGAAATACCCGCTACACAATTAAAAAAAATGAAATTGGATGATGGCATCTTGATAAGCTTAAACGAATTTAGTAAAAAAGGGTAATTACAAATTATTAATTTATGCAAAGAGCTGGGTTTTGGATTATGGAGGATATCTCAAAAATAAAAACTGATTCAATAAAAAGGAGATTCGGAACTAGAAATAAAGAAATGGCCGTTTGCTGGTAGGGATGCTGATGGTGGTGTTAATCGAAAACATAGTGATAATTTTTATGCCACAGAAATGCATCGGTTTAGAGTGCCCAAAAAATCTATATGCGTGAACAGGATAGAAATATTACTGAAGTGACTAAAATATTCATTGAATCAATTTTACAAAAACCAATTTACTATCAACAGTGCGTTTGTAGGAAATGTATATTCGGGTAATAGTAGTGTAACGCCTGCATGCAGGCTATAAAGTGCAATGAAAGTTTATGGAATAGAGATTGACAGTTAACTGCGGCTCTACTGCATTTAAAATGAATTACGCTTCACTTCATTGTTATTTATTTGTCGTTGGTAAAATAAACACTCAATTTTATAAAGCAATTATTTAAAGCAAGCGGCATGATGACTAAAGAGGAAATTAAACTGGTAAAACAAAGCTGGCGGATATTCAGAAGCATTGATCCGGCTGTGGTTGGAGATCTGTTTTACAGTAAACTTTTTACCGACAATCCAGGCATACGAAAAATGTTTCCGGATCAGATGATGGAATAATATAAAAAGCTGACGGATATGATTACGTTGGTTGTAGGGCGGTTGGAAAAACTGGATCAACTTACATAGGAAATAGCTGCAATGGCGCTGCGGCACGTAGAGTATGGGGTAAGGCTAGACCACTACAAACTGGTAGGTAGTGCTTTGTTGTTTACCCTCGAAAAAGGAATGGGCACTGATTGGCCCAACGAAATGAAGCAGGCCTGGCAAGCCTGTTATGCTATACTTTCTGATACGATGATTAATGCCGCATCTGGCGTATTTCCCCAATACTAATTATCAAATACATATCAACAGAATTGTAACATTTTGGCAAGTACCACGGGTGCATTTATAATTGTAGGAAGGGTTGCCAACCTTGTGCAGGTTCTTTTCTACTAAAAATCATCTAAAAAAGGTTGGCAACCCTGTATCGAGCTGTGACAATTTTAAATACGCCCAGTACCACATCAATCAATTTTGGTACAATATAAAGTTGTATTTTCATTTTTTAATGTACAACGATAATTGACAGAAAGTTAGAGCTATGTATGTTTGTAAGAATTACCTCCTGTTTCTACTGTTACTGCTGTTAAACTCTTTGTCAGCACAAAATTACCAGGCCATCAATGGCTCTTCCTATGCAGGAAGTCTGGCTCCTTCCAGCAATCCTGCCGCAATTGTGCATGTACCTTATGCCTGGGACATTACTCCATTTTCGGTTCAGGTAAA
>JBGSMI010000086.1:0-4458 GCA_041740215.1 Ferruginibacter sp. | reverse complement strand
TTTTTTCTTGACCAATACTATGTATTTTTAAAAATGTTTGCCTGAAACCCAAGCAGTGCAGCAGTAATTAAAATAGCAGACTCTCGCCCAACATTAACTATGGATTCCGTCGTATCATTGGCGTTAATTACCGCTGATGATACGAAGATGGTAAGAACAAGTCTATAACAAGTTCCTGCTCATTAATTTGCTGATATGTTTTAATTGTTTTTCCATTGTATATTTTTTTAATTGATCTCTAACTTCCATTAGGGCAAAGCCTAGTAGATTTGTTCCTTTCCATTTAAAAGGATTGTATGTAGTTGCGTTATCTATTGACAAGCCAATGCCCCAGATAAAATCGACAGGACTGGCTTCAACAATAATTTTTTCACCTGTATTAATCAAATATTCTTTCAATATTTCTGATTGAGAGAATTTATGTGTGTTGCCTTCTACTACGAGTTCGGAAGCCTTTGCTTCCCAAATGGCAGGATCAAAATTGGTTACTGCCCTGCCTAATTGTTTTACGGCAGATGGTTTTATGGTTTGCAATATCAATTCAAAATTTTTATTGTCTTCAAACAGCAAGGCTTTCTTTGCCATCATCCAATGCTCTGCTGTCGGATAGGTGATTCCATCAACAATAAAAGTAGATGGCCACCATTGACTAAGGCAGGATTTATCAATAATGCCTGCTGTTTTTTGAGTGTGCCCCCAAAAGAATAAATAATCAGGATGAACTTCATTTTCAATTTGTGCCTTTAACCAATCGAGTGAATATTTCATTGTTTTATTCTTTTAAGTAATCGGTTGGACAGATCATCAATATCTTTCTTTCTTGCTATTTCATTTATCCAGACCTGTAGTATTTCATCATAGCCGTAAAGTAATCCGGCTATGCCACCGGTAACACATCCGGTTGTATCGGTATCGCCACCTAAATTCACAGCTTTTAAAATCGCTTCTGCATAGTTTTCAGTATTTAGTAAACACCATATTGAAGCTTCGAGCGTATGTAAAACGTAGCCACTGGAATAAATTGAATCTTCTTTAATATCTTTAATGTTGCTATCTAAAATTCTACTAAATAGTTTTAGTTCTTTTGGATTAAACTCATTTTTAGTTGCAAAGGATTTTATTGTTTGCTGCATATTGGAATAGGCAATGTCTGGCGTATGGCTATTTAATATTTCAAGCGCAAATTCTAAATAAATGAAACAGCTAAATACCGATCGGAAATGAGCATGCGTAATAGAAGAAACCTCTTTTACTTTTTCATATCGTTCATTAATTGGTAAATCTTTTATGTAAAATATTAAGGGAATTATTCTCATTAAAGATCCATTCCCATTATCGTCATCCAAGTTGCCACCAGATGAGAGAGGAGAAAAGCCTTTTGTTAGTCTGCCGATTGCAAACCGTGTTGCACCTCCGATGTCAAATACCGTATGATGAGCCCCCCAAAAGCCATGTCGCATCCAATTGATAAAATTTTGCGCTATATCGTCCAGATCATAATCTTTGGTAAGGCTTTCAGCTAAACAAAATGCAAGACTGCTGTCGTCGCTCCAGGTTCCGGGAGGTTGATTCCAACTGCCATATCCGGTTATTCCTTTAATAGGGAATCTCTGTAGATATTCTCTATCCTTAAATTCAACGGGAACGCCCAATGCATCACCAACTGCCAATCCAAATAATGCACCTTTAATTTTATCGATCATGATTACTTCAGTTTTTCTCCGTAAAATGATTCCACAACTCTTATTTCTCCAATAATATGTGCATTGAATTCGTCTAATTGTTCTGCGGGTATCCACAACTCATGGTGGATTTCGCCACCAACGTTTTGTACGGGAAACTGTTGCAGGTATTGTTCGTCTAAATCAAATGCAGTTACATAACCGGCATAGCCAGAGAACTCGTCTTTGGTATTCCACTCTAATGCTATTTGCGCTGCATATGCCTGGTTCATCACTGGATAAAAAATAGGTTGCCATTCCAACCTGGGTGGAAATTTTTTATAGCCGGATTCTTTAATCAGGTCCAACTCTTTTTGCCCAACCGGGCGATAAAGTGTAATTAATTTCATTGCTAAAAGTCGTAAACTGTTACTTGAATATCTTTCTTACATAAAGATTGAACAATTATCGGTTCAATCATTTCCCATTTTCCACCAGCCAACCCACAGCCTATTCTTGGCATATGGATCGAAGCATTATTTTGTGTTGCAAATACCGCTACTTTTTCCAACCCTTGAGCAATGGCTTCATATCTGATCGGTGGTGCGCCATGCTCATCTTTATTTATATTTCTCTGCCCAATTAAGTTTGCTACCCATAAGTCATCGTCTACATTTACAATCTGAACTTCCCCTAAGGTGAAGTTTTGCTCTGATAGATACCATTCCCTATATCGCTTTTCAGGAGCTGACCATTTTGCAGACAAAGCCAATACAAAACCTTTACCCCAACCTCCAATATCATTGCATATGTGCACAATTATTTTGTTGCTGTCAGATTGTGGAGTTGTTGCATCTCCTTTTATGTAGAGTATGTTAGTCATGTGTTTTATCTTAAATTATCTATTCCAATTCTCTTTTCTATTTCCATATCATTTGTTAGCACCACTTCCTCAAAAGGAACCTCTATCTCATCAATATTCTTATCAACCACTTTTTGATAAGCTGCATTTACAAAGTCGGTGATATCTTCAATTTTTAAAATCCATTCAGTACAAAAGCTTTTAAGTATTTCACCTTTCATACCCAGTTGAATGGCCTTACGTTCTTGCTTATTACCATAGGGATCATGATCTGGATCCCATTGCAGTCTGACTTCTGTTTTCCCGAGTTCTTCCTTCCAAATTTCTTCTGTTGCAAACAACTCATTTTTATAGGATGAAATTGTTGCTTGCTGAAGAATGCATTTAAAATGAATGAGGGGCAAGGTGATTGCCAGGATGCGCTCTTGTTGTACTTTGGTTGCCCAGCCAGCCCGGTGCATCATCCATAAAAAGCCGGGCTTAATCCAGCTCATGCGATTAAAGCTATAAGCGGATCCTCCAAACTTTTGGTTGGCTACTGCATATGCTGCAATTTGTGGATTGAATGCCTGGTAAACGATGATGTTTTCTTCTTCAACGTTACCGATAATTTGCTGCCCTGTCTTGGGCAATCTCTTTACTTGTTCTGTATATTTTTCTGTTTTCATTTTCTTTCGATTGTGCTTACGCCTACCAGTTAAGAACGTTTCCATGTTCAGAAGGCTGAAGCCTAATAGTAGTACTGCCGATGAAAGGATTGCGACGCAACGATGATGCTATGAAATACCGATGCTGGTATCTTAGCAGTTCTATTCCGCCAAGGTTGCCCTAATCTCCGCCAGCGTATATTCCTTTACAATCTTGCCGTTTTTAAAAACGGTTTTTATTTCGCTTTGGGCTTCTTCTTCCCAGCTTACCTGGTCGTATAAAACGAAACGGTTGTTCTCTTTTTTTACGCAGAGCAAACCTGTGGCAGATTTTTTAGTGCCATCATCCGTTGCCGGATTTTTGAAAATCTCCCGGCCTTCGCCATCTATTACTACATAGGTTGCTTTCATGGCGGTGCCAAAGGTGTCACGGGTATTGTACTGGTAGGTGAAACTGCCAATGCCGAATACTACCTGGCTGGCAAAGCGTTTGGCCTTTAGGTTTTCGCAAATTTGTTCGGCCCTCGCCAGGTTAATGCTGTCGCCATAAATAGCTCCGATATGGGGGTTGAGTAATTTGTAGCCTTCTTCGGTAACGGTGCCGCCAAATACATCCCACAACAATTCTACGACTCCTTTTTTGGCGGCTTCCGTTTTTCCATCGGGATCGCCGCAGATGATTTTCACCGGGTCGCCGCTGTCGGGGCGTATCACCACTTTGCCATCACGATTAAGTATGGCCGCTTTTAATGCTGGCAGGTATTCGGTACACACTTTCCATAAATCCCAGGTATCGCTTACGATACTTACAATGCCATTTGGATACACTTCGGTGATGAGGCGTTTGAATGTTTCTAATTCGCCCTCCTTGCTGCCGCTGCACATTACGCTGTGCTCTGTGGCCGCTACGCTGCCGCCAATCAGTTCCTTTTCGGCATTGGCATTGTAATATTGCTCCATGGCATCAATGGCCGGAATGGTATCGGTGCCGGTAAAACTGAGCAAATGGCCCATGCCACTGAGGATAGCGGTTTCTAAAGAACTCATGCCCCGAAAAGAAAAATCGTGCCCCTGCCATTGCACAAAGTCTGCAGGTACGCCAGTTTCTGCAGCATACTTGTTTAGCAGTTTTCTGTATGTGTATGCAATGGTAGCCGATGTACAGGGTTGCCAACCGATGGCGCTCAACAAGGTCTCCAAAAAATTGGTGATCCAGTAAAACTCAGGAATAGTATTTACTACTGTTATGCAGGGCACTCTCATGGGCACCCGGCTGCCTTCCGGCAAA
>JBGSMI010000198.1:0-13703 GCA_041740215.1 Ferruginibacter sp. | reverse complement strand
AGTGGATAGCACTGACTTAAATGATCCAATAGCTGTTGAAGACCACAGACGAATAGAGGAAAACTTCAAAATATTATCTGCTGCCACTGACCAGCACGGCAAGCCATTTTCGATTATTCGAATGCCACTGTCCCGTACTATATTCTCAGTAATGAGTCCGGGTGACTATGTGTATGAATATATCAAAACATTGGACTACCGAAATAAAAACAAGTTCCCAAACGGAGATACCGTAAAAGTTATTACCGCGCTAAGCTATCTCAATTTTATAATTGCTAATTCAGTAATTATTGGTCAAACTTGTTGGAGAGAAGGTATGCCAAACGAGTTTAAACTACAAGACGAAAAGGCTGCCCGAATCCTGGGATCTGTGTTTCCAAATCGAAAAGTAATAATGATAGATGCCCTGGCGGTCAATTTAGGTGGGGGTGGCATTCATTGCATCAGCATGCAACAACCGATATTTCCAAAAAAGCAGGCTGGAAAATGATAAGATTAACGAGGTAAATTATTAAGTTTTGTGTAAGTGGAAAGGATAAATTTTAAATTCCCCACCCGCACAAAGTCCTGATCGCCATATTTTATTTTAAACGAAACCGAAACAAATAATGGGCAACACAGAAATATCAATAAGGCCTGCAAAACTTAGCAACTTACAAGAGATACAGGTAATGTTTGTGGACACCATTTTCGCTATCTGTAAGGATGATTATTCAACGGAACAAATCAATGCATGGAGTTCATCAATTGAAAACACACAACTTTGGGAAGACAAATTAAATGCTCAATACTTTCTTGTGGCAGAGTTGGACAAGAAAATTGTTGGCTATGCTTCGTTAGAGAATAACAACTAGGCAGACTTTCTATATGTCCACAAAGACTATCAAAGACTTGGAATCGCTGACAAACTTTATTTTGAGATTGAAAAAGAATCGGTTCACCGTAATGCAACAGCTATACATGCCTATGTAAGTAAAACAGCAAGACCATTTTTTGAGAAGAATAAATTTAAAATGATTAAAGAGCAGAAAAATATGAGACA
The DNA here is from genome assembly GCA_041740215.1 of Ferruginibacter sp. Taxonomy (GTDB): domain Bacteria; phylum Bacteroidota; class Bacteroidia; order Chitinophagales; family Chitinophagaceae; genus Ferruginibacter. Next base: position 12,661 of record JBGSMI010000198.1, on the reverse strand, counting down.
AGGTATTGAAATCATAAATTACAAAATGACCAAACAATTATGACTTTAATGAATAGCCTTGAATAATACAAAAAAAACAAACTGTAACGCAGATAGTTTGGAAATGTATGAAAAGTTAACAGAAAAATGAGTTGAATACTTTATTGACCCATTTCAAAATGATGAGCTGATCAAATACCAGGCAGCATTTTTAAAGACGGCTTAAACTGGTCTGGGTTAACATAAAGCTGATTCGATCCTACTATAGAACATGGTACTTTTATACTATTGCTGATGCACTTTTCACAAGCTATTTTCGCACCCTAAAATCATCAACATTAATTAAAATTTTATGAACAAAAATTCTTTGAAAGTTTCAAAACTGATCCCTGTAATTATGGGAGTAAGCGTTTTACTGTTAGCATCCTGCAACAAAATTCCCGGATTTCCCGGTCACGGCGGTTTACCAGGTGGCAACCCTGGCAACCTCGGTAACCTCAAACAAATCAACCTCGTGGCGAACAATGAATCGTACGGAGCAAAAAGAGTTGATCCCGTGTTACTCAATGCATGGGGACTGGCATTTACTGTTACAGGGGGAGCCTGGATATCTTCTCCAAATTCAGGTATCAGTACCATCTACGATCGGGAGGGGGCACATGTTTTCGCACCTGTGAATATTCCGGGTCCGGGTGGCCCAACAGGCGGAACACCAACCGGGCAGATTGTAAATAATGCGGGGCCTACCTGGAAGCTGCCCAATGGATTTGCATCCACTTTTATTTTTGCTAATCTTGATGGCGTTATTTCCGGTTGGAATCCACAGGCCGGGGCAAATGCAATCACCATGGTTAATAACGTGGGACAGGCAGTATATACCGGTTTAGCAATGGCCATCGAAAAAGGCGGTGCAAATTATTTGTACGCAGCCAATGCGTTGAAAGGCACTGTTGATGTTTTCAATTTTGCTTTTAAACCGGTAACCACCATGCCATTCGTAGACCCTGCTCTTCCGCCCGGCTATGTTCCTTTTAATGTACACCCGGTAGGAGATTATTTATATGTTGCTTACACCAAAGTGGATGCAACTGGCCGTGCACTCAAACAAGTTGGTAATGGCATTGTCAATGTTTTCACGAAAGCGGGTGTATTTGTAAAACGTTTTGCGAAAGAGGGCTTATTAAATGCACCATGGGGCGTAGCTGAAGTGCCAACATCTTTTTTTTCGGGCAATGGTGCTCAGCCTGTTATACTGATTGGTAACTTCGGCGACGGAAAGATCAATGCTTACTCGCCTGACGGCAAATTCATCAGCCAACTGAAAGTAAATAATAAGGTGGTAGCTATAGACGGTCTTTGGGAAATTACTTTGCCGCCGGCGGCATCTACCATTGATAAGAACAGGTTATATTTTACCGCCGGGCCAAATGATGAAAGGGATGGATTGTTTGGATACCTGATAAAATAGTCTTAATAATCGGGAGACCTAAAATATCCTCAAATTTCGGATTTACTATCACGGAAATAAAAACGCAAATCCCCTGAACTCAGCAACGTTTGGGGGACTTGCATTTTTGTTAATCTACTTCAAAAAACTGTTTCCCGGTTATGAAGTTGGTTAATTAAAACGGTTAGCCGATAGAAAAAGACGAGACCTGGTATTGAAATTATACATTATAAAATGATCAAACAGTTATTGTTTAATGACCAGGCCTGAGGCAAGACAAAGAAAAACTTCTGTAGCGATCAGTTCTAAAAATAAAGTTCACAAATACACTATGAAACCACGACAATGTGGTTACAAAGGAAGGCCCAATAAAAAGGGAGAAGTAGAAATTGGATATGAAATAACAACAGGATAAAGAAACAAAAGGCTTGCAACAGAATTCCTAAAAGTGCTGGTTGAAAACGCCTTATGTTTTGATTATGTAAATGCTATACAGGCACAAACTTTAGGCATAATGAACGCATCTGCTAAAGCTTTATTAAAACGTGGATTTCAAAAAACAGCAGTAACAGAAGAAGAAGAAAAATTGTACTCTATGAAAATGAGAGCTTAAACGAAAATAGTAAGCCGAAATGATTAACAGCGTTTCGGGGGCCTACAAAAAGATGGTCAAATATTAGTCGTGCAAATTTCCAAAAAACCCATTTCTAATTATCTTTCACATATAAAATCTCATCAATGATTTTAAAAGATCTTTTGCCAAACCCCGCATTCAACGAATTTGTACAATGCTATAGGATTGTACATTTTGAATTTGGTAAAGTTGCTGAATTTGCTTTTAAGGCATATCCTCCACGACCAGAAGAATGTCTTCATTTCTTTCTTCGGGAACGGGAGTTTGTTCAGTTGGGTAACGGCCCAAAAAAAGACTATCAATTTCCGATAGTACTTGCAGGCCAGCAAACCACAGTTATTAACCGGTACCTGCCGGGCAATAATTTTATCACGTTTAATATCATTTTTCAACCTGCCGCATTGTTTCGGCTTACAGGTATTCCTTCTTCTGAACTTGCTAATAAATATCTTGATGCCGAATTTATTTTTTCAAAAAATATCCGGTCCGTTCATGAAGAATTACAGCATTCACAAGATTACAGCGAAATGGTTTTAATCGCTGACAGGTTCGTAAGTACTTTGGTACGCACTGCACGAAAAGATGCCCACTTGCTTGATGGGGTAAGCAGGCTGATGATACAATCTAGTGGCCGTACTTCGGTTGACTGGTTAGCTAAGGAATCCTGCTTATCCTCCAAACAGTTTAAAAGAAAATTTAACGAAAGAACAGGTGTTAATCCAAAAACATATTCCCGGATTATAAGATTTACAAAAGCCGTGAATATTAAAAATGCATATCCAACGATCGATTGGTTAAGGATAGCTGTTGAATGTGACTATTTTGATTACCAGCACCTGGTAAAAGACTACAAAGATTTTACCCGTCAAACTCCCAACAAATTTCATTTGCTTGAAAGCAATTCCCCGGAACGACAGCTTGGGCTTACAAATGACATTTATAAAAGCCGTGCCAGGTCATCCATTTTGGCAGTTTAGAAAATGTCCTTTTTTTACCACCGGGCATCAATAAATACTTTTCAATTTTGTGGTATAAATCATTTATCATAAAACATATTTATTTTTTAAAATTATTTTTAATACAATGACAAACAACACATTTTCTCAAACAGGCAAAACTTATCTATTAATTCATGGTGCATGGCATGGCGCATGGTGTTGGAACAAAGTAGTTCCATTAATGCAAGCCAAAGGAAATAAAGTGATCGCAATGGACCTGCCAGGACATGGAGATCATAGTATGCAGGCAGCGGATATAACATTAGCTGATTACGTAACCAAAGTGGTGGAAATAGCTACTGCTCAAAAAGGACCTGTAATATTAGTGGGACACTCTATGGCAGGCATCGTTATTTCGCAGGCTGCAGAAGAATTGGGATCCGATAAAATTTCAGCATTGATTTACCTCGATGCATTTGTTCCCAAAAACGGTGAATCACTATTTTCACTGGCAGGAATGATACAGGCACAATTGCCACCGAATGCTATAGGAAATCCAACTTTTTCAGAAAGTATTATTCCCTCAGCCGATCATAAAACAAACAGCTTTAATCCCCAAACGGCTGATTGGTTTTTTTATCATGATTGCACAGAAGCCGATAAGCAATTTGCTTTAACCCATATTTCAAAAGAACCTGTTGCCCCCATGGCGACACCTGTTAATGTAACTGATCCTATTTATGGAATTATACCAAAATATTATATTCTTTGCACGGAGAGTAAGGACCTGGACAAGACTTTATTGACGACACATGTACCCTATAAAAAAATATATAAACTCCCCACCAGCCATTCTCCTTTCTTTTCCCGGCCCGAAGCATTGGTGGAGATACTAAACGAGATTCAATAACTCACTAATACTTTTTCTTACACAGCCTCAGGGCTTTTTTAGTCTATCATCAAATTAAATAATTACAAAACTTAAAATTTCATGAAAACAATGTTGCTGCCCGTTTGGGCAATAGGAATACTATTTACCCTATCATCGCTAATCGCTTGTAAAAAAGATGCCGATAACAATAAAACAGATTCACCAAAGACGTACTTGTTGGTACATGGCGCTGGCCACGCAGCATGGACCTGGAACAAAGTAGCACCGATTTTACTGGCCCAGGGCCATAAGGTTGAGGCGATTGACCTACCTGGTCATGGCGACGACAAAACAGCTCCCGAAGTCGTGACGCTGGAAGATTATGCGAAGAAAGTAGTTGATGTTGCCAATGCACAATCTGGACCCGTTATACTGGTAGGCCACTCTGCTGGCGGAGTTACCATTGCCCGGGCTGCTGAGCGATTAGGAGCTGGCAAGGTGGAAAAATTAATTTTCCTGGATGCTTTTCTGCCAAAAAATGGGGAATCAGTTTTCTCTCTGGCGGCAAAGTTTCTGCCACCCACATCGGGGGAACCTTTTTTTCCAGACATCTTTATCTTCGACCAAAATCAAATTACTTTTACTTTGGATACCGCCAGGGTTGCCAACTTTCTTTATCACGATTGTTCTGTAGCGGATATTGCTTTTGCAAAAGCAAATCTTGGTAAGCAACCCGTTGCACCACTCGCAACTCCTGTTCAGGTAACGAATGCTATTTACGGGGCTATTCCTAAGTATTTCATCATTTGTTCGGAAGCCCGAAATGGTAATACGACCCAAATGGCTGGGAATGTGCCTGTGCAAAAAGTATTTACATTGCCAACGAGTCACTCTCCTTTCTTTTCTCAGCCGGAGGCAGTGGTTAAAATATTAAACGAGATAAAATAAACCTCTAGTACTTTTTCTGTTTAAACCAAGTCTCCTTTTTAAGGAGGCTTTTTTTATCGATAGGATTCGCCGGATACATTTGTCCATAATCAGCATTGCAATAAAAATAGGAAACAGCCCATGGCAGACCAGATTTTGACAACCTTGTTTCATCAAACATTTATTTAATCTTTGCCAAAAAATAATAACTAAAATTTATTGCTAACAAATAAATAAGCAAAAACAGACCAATGATAAAAGGATTATACGAAACACATTTATTTGTTGAAAATTTAGAGCGGTCTGTTAACTTCTATAAAAACATACTTGGCTTAGAGCAATGTTATTTTGAGCAGGAAAGACGAGCAGCTTTTTTTTGGATTGGCAAACCTAAAGAAGCAATGTTGGGGCTTTGGGAAAAACCAACAAAAGAAATCGACAAACGGCATTTTGCTTTTACGTGCGACTTGGAGGATGTTTTAACCAGGTCAGTAACCTTTTTAAAAGAACGAGATTTAAAACCCTATAACTTTTTAAACGATGGTACAAAAACACCGATGGTTTTTGCGTGGATGCCATCGATAGCAATTTATTTTAATGACCCCGATGGACATCAACTAGAATTCATCGCAATTTTAGAGGGGAAATCAAGACCTGAATTGGGCGTGATTACTTACGAGAAGTGGAGAGCAATCGAACGACAAAAATAAAAGCAGGCAGGATTATAGTGAAAAGTAAAGACTTGAATGATACAATATAACGTTTTAAGGGTCGATTTATGTGGTTATGTAATCCATTCTGGCCGTTGGCGAAGAAATGTCATCCGAAGCACAAAAACTGTCTGCCGGGTTCTGGTTTATCATGAAGTATTCTTTCAAAGTTTTCGATAAGTTTTTTTACCGCTTCTAAACTTTTACCATCAGTGATTTTATTTTCGCCATTAATTTTTGTTCTTGCGAATGGTATCAATAATTGAAGCTGATCAATATCTTTTGCTTCAATAACCCGCAATGTCTCCAGTAAGGCTTTATGCCCATATTGCCCATCCGTGGAAGCGGTAATCAACATAATGGGCTTATGCAAGAATTCACTCGTTGAAACAGTCCAATCTACTGCATTTTTTAATGTCCCCGGAACTCCGTGAGCATATTCTGGTGTACAGATAATTACGCCATCTGCATTGTTTAGCGATTCTTTGAAATGAAGGACCTGGTCCGGAACATTGGTGTCATTTTCGTCGGGGTTAAAATGCGGCAATGCTGAAAGCCCTTCAAATACGGTAATAGTAAAAATTTCTTTTGTCAGTTCTGCAATTGCTTTAATTAAGTTATGATTGGTAGAATTGAGTCTTGTACTTCCCGAAATTGCCAATATATTTTTCATCTGTGCCTGCTTTAGGATTATATTTTTCAAGTGATGCTATTATTTCATTTTGTTTCCGTTCGCCGGATTTATTTATTATTTCGTCATTTTTAATCTTTACAGAAATCATGCCTGGTAAGTCCCAATAAATCACTGGTGGCTTTAAAATGTTCGCAACCGGTTCTTATATCCCTTTAAGATCAGCGATGGGATAAGTTTTATATTTGATATAAACCGTTTGTAGCAATTTTTGAAAATAACCTTGGCTTTGCTTTACCTTTCTACAACGCTGTCGCTAAAATACAGCCGCAACAAACAATGCTATCTTTTTAATCAGACAATTGCGAATTAACCTGGCAGGGCACCTCGCATGGAGCGAATCGGCGTATGTATCACACAATTCTTTCCTTCATCGCTTTTGAAACCGCTTCAGTAAGAGAAGCCACATGCAATTTTTCATAAATTTTTTTTACATGGCTGCGAACGGTTTCGTAGCTAATGGTGAGCCTGTCTGCGATCATTTTATAAGCCAGGCCTTCTACAATGCAGGACAAAACTTCTTTTTCCCGGGGAGTAAGGTTATAGTTCCTGACTTCTCCGGGCTTTATTACTGCCGCGACAGACTGCATTTTGTTCAATACTTTTCTTGCAATGGATGGGCTCATCGGACTGCCGCCAAACTGTAGCTCGTTGATGGCATCTATCAATTTTGTATTTAAATGATTTTTCAAAATGTAACCGGAAGCACCGGCACAAATGGAATCAAAAACACGGTCATCATCTTCAAACACGGTTTGCATTAAGATCTGTATGTTTGGAAACGCTTCTTTAATTTTTATCACGGCTTCAATACCCGTCATGCCGGGCATTTCTATGTCCATTAAAATGATATCGGGCATGCAGTCTTTTACATCTTCCACACAATCCAGCACATGGCTGAAAGTATCGGCTATTTCAAAGTCGGCTACTGTTTGCAACAATAAGGTGATGCTGTCCCTTATGTTTTTGTTATCGTCAAAAATAGCAATGCGTATTGGCATGAATAATTTATTTTTATAAATAAAGATCGTCCGGTTACCTGGCAAAAAGTATCACCAAATCAGGTGATGGGGAATTTTAAAAAAACGGTTGTGCCCCGTTCCGGGCTGCTATCAATGATGCACAAGCCCTTCATTTCCAAAGCCCGCCGTTTCATGTTATAAAGTCCGTTGCCCGATAGTGACCTTTCAGCATGTTTCGTTATTTGTGCGGTACCAAGCCCAATGCCATCGTCAGTTGCACTCAATTCAACCTGGTGATGCTGCACTTTTATATTTACTTTTAAATTTGAAGCACCTGAATATTTTAACGCATTGTTGATGGCTTCTTTAAAAATAAGGTAAAAGTTTTTTCGTTTTTCCATTGACAGGTTTATGTGTAATAAATGGGGATCGTATTTAAAACTGAATGCAATATGTTGTGTTTGTAACAATGGCTGGGCAAAGGATTGCATGCGTTCCAATATTTTTTCCATGCTATCATTGCGGGGGTTGATAGCCCATACAATATCATTCATTTCGGAGATCATTTCAGTAGATGTGTTGGCAATTTTTTCAATCACGTTCTTTAGCTCATCCAGGTTACCTTTAGACTGTTGTATTTTAGCCACCTGGCTGTAAACTGATACACTGCTTAGAGTTGAGCCTACACTATCATGCAGGTCTTGCGCAATTTTATTTCGGATAGCCTGCCGTTTTATCAGCTCGTCAATACGGTATCGATAGAAAGCATAGATGAGAGCGATTATAAAAAAAGCACTCAATGCAAAGAACCACCAGCGTTCCCAAAAAGGTGGAACTATCACAATTTGTAATATCGCAAAATTGGTGCTCCAACTTCCCTTTCTATCAGTAGCCTTTACTTTAAAAATATACGTTCCTCCACCCAGGTTACTAAAATTGGCAAAATTTCTCTGCCCCAATTCTATCCACTCTTTATCGAAGCCTTCCAGCATATAAGCATACTCTGGTTGATCTGCAGAAAATTCAGGGGCTGCAAATTCTATGGTAAAATAATTTTGATTGTACAGAAGCTGCACTTCTTTATTGTTGTAAAGCAATTGGCTGTAAGAGGTATTAAAAATTTTAAAATCGGTGAAATATACTTTGGGCTGTTTAGCTACAGTACGAATATTTTCTGGCCGAAATTTTATAAAATAATTATTGCCCGCCACATAAAAATTGCTTTCGTTATCCCGATAAATGTCGCGGCTTACGCCACCCGATTTTTCGAGGTCGGGCAAAGTAAAAATAGTATTTGTCTTCAACCTTGGGTCATACTTATCTAGTTGGCCATTGCTGATCATCCAAACCTGCCGGTTAACATCTACTTGCAAACCTTCCAGCAAATTATTGGTTACGCCGATGTGGGTCGATTTTTTTGTTGTAGTATTAAAATAGTTGAGGCCGCCTCCATAAGTACTTATCCATAAGTTTCCGGTTGCATCTTCTGCTATATCATAAATATTATTATTGCTGATTGTTTGATTTCCCATCGGGTTATTCTGAAAATAATTTACATAAGGCGCTGGATACTTCTTCCATTCGCCCAAGCCATATTTACCTGTAGCCAGCCAGATATTACCAGCTTTCGTTTTATAAAGTTTCCTTAGCAAATTATCCTGCAGGTTAAATTGCCTGATGATATTTTTTGAAGTATCTAATCTGGACACCCATTTATTTTCTGTAAAGTCATAGTATGCAAGGTAATGTCCGTAGGGCGATACAAGCAAGGCAGGATGCCCGCCTATGCTGTCTTTAATGATTGATACAATTCTGGAATCGATGATATTATACATCACCGAATCTTTTTCAGTATTGGGCAAAAGTGATAAATCACCTTTATTAAGATCGTACTTAAATAAACTAAAATTAGTGCCCAGGTAAAATGCACCATCTTCATCTTTAAAGAATTTAGAAATAGTTAACGGGATATTTTTGTATGCCAGTGGCCGGTGTTTAAGAATGGAACTTCCTGCCTCCTGCACATACAAGCCATTGCTGGTTCCAATCCATAAATTATTGCGCTCATCGGAATAAAAATCGTAAATGGTAACGTCTTTTTTTTCTTCAGATAAAAAGGTTTGTATAAATGGCTGCTGCGCAGGATTATAAATACTGATGCCTTTGCTGGTGCCTATCCAAACCAGGCCAGCGTTACTTACAAAAATGCAGTTGATGTTATTATCGGCGATACTTCCATCTTTCAAAAAATCGTTTTGATAATTATAAAATTGTTTTTGTATCGTATCATATAATGTCAACCCAAAGTATTTTCCACCCATCCATATCCTGCCTGATGCATCCTGGGCAAAAGCATGTATCTCATCGTTGGGAAAACTATTTTGTACGATAGATTTAGCAAACACCTCTTCGTTGTTGGTAGCGGCATTTTGTCTGTATAGCAACTTATCCCAGGAGCCAAACCACATATTATCCGCTTTATCTTTAAACAACGCACTCACGGTGGCATGGGGTAGCTTGGCGTATAAATTATTGTAGCGTTCCTCCATTTCGTACGCCAATGTTTGAGTGTTTATTTTTAAAATTCCACCGCCTTGCCTGCCGGCCCATAGTACCCCTTTTTTATCAAGGCAAAGGTCTAGCACATTTCTGGTTCCTTTACGAACGGGGGTTTCAAAATACCCGGTTTTTTTATTAAACCGTAATACAAATTTGCCACTTGTAGCAAGCCACAAAAAGCCATAGCTATCCTCCAGTAAATCATTCACCGCATTTACCGGTATCGATAATGTATCGTTAGGCTGGTGCTTATATTGTTTAAATTGTTTTGATGGTGCAAGGCGGTAGTCATACCTGGTAATGCCGCCATCAGCAGTAGCAATCCATATTACAGCATTCTCATCTTCAAGCAAAGCGGTAATTATATTGCCTGAAATGCTGGTTGTATCACCGGGCTTATTTCTAAAAGTAATAAAATTATTTCCATCAAAACGATTGAGCCCATCGTTGGTACCCATCCACATAAAACCACGTTTATCCTGTACTATGCAGTTTACCGTATTATTGGAAAGACCATTTTGGGTATTAATTTTTTGAAAATTCAAAGGCGGTTTTGCTGCCCTAACCAACGTTGAAAACAGTACGAATATCATAGATAAAAGCGTGCATCTTAGCATTGCTATCTTATAAAAAATAATTTAAAGTTAGCACAAAATAGTATTAAATATGTATACTTATTTTAATGGGTAAAATAATACTTTAGTTAAAAAATTTGCCCAACGAATGCTTGCCATAGGCGTCTGGTTATATTTGCAGTTAATGGTCCCTAATTGATGAGCTACAAATTATACAGACTAAACTAACATTATGGCAGATCTAAAAACCCATTTTTAGTTTGACCTCACCTTTAATTCCTCTCCAAAAGAGAGGAAAAGGAGGGTTTTTAGAGATGCCCATTAGTTTGCAATAGGTTCACTGTAAATAAAATCATCTAAAGTTACCAAGTCTTTACTGCCACCTTGCGAAATATCTTTTTCTCCTTCCATTAATATCCCCTCGTGGCTAACCATTATTTTGGTTACCATTTTATTCTTAAAATAAACTCCCAGAAAAGAAAAATTGCTGTTGTCATTATGTGCCGGCACAAAAAATTTACCCAGACTTGAAGCCTCATTAAAAAATTCAATAGCTGTGGAGTTAGATTTATCTACATCGTTGAAAACAATACCCAATCCTTTAACCGCTGCAATGTTCGTTTGGCCTGCTACCCTAAATTCTATTGGCCATAAATTTGAGTTGGCAACTGCAAAACTTTTATTGCCACTAAAGGGTATAAACTGTGAAGCTGCAACAGGGTTAACTGCTGCAAAATTCATTTTGCTCACCATGATTTCTGATTCTACCTGGTACACCAACCCACGTTGCCGGGCCACCGGGGCGTTGGCCCCGGTAGGGTTAAAAAAATTATTTGGCAACGGTTTGTCTGTTAACGAATCTGGTACACTGTCCCAATTTATTTCTCTTCGACCAACAGTGTTGCCTGTAGTGGTATTAAGCCTGCCAAGCAATGCTCTAAACTCATCCATTTTTGTACTGATATTACCACTTGCACTAAAAAGTAATATATCTTTCTCCGGCTGCTCATCTTTTTTGCAAGATGAGAAAATAGTCAGTAAGATTAAGCCAGTAATTAATTCTTTAGCTTTCATGTTGTAAAATTTATGCGCAAATCTCTGCTCAATTCTATAAACAAATTATCCCCTAATCCGGGGATAGAAATGCTGACATTTTCTTCTTTGCAAACTATCACTAAGGTAACTTCATTTTCAGATAATGTTTTGCTAACGATCTGTCGGTGTTTATTTTTACTTAAAAGCAAGAAATTAGTTTGCACTTTTACACATTCCTGATCACTTACAAACCAATTTCCTGCTTACCAAAACCAACCTGTAATTACTTTTGTTGAACGTATATTTTAGTTTAATGGCTTTGGTTCATCATAGATGAAATCATCCATTACCACCAAATCTTTTGTACCACCATTTGTGATATCTTTTATGCCGGTGCCCAAAGCGTTGTTTCCGGACGTTATTTTTACTTTGGTAACTTTTTCATCTGGAAAATTTACCCCTACAAACGAAAATCCCTGCGATGCAACTTTAGCAGGAAAAACACCTAGGCTTTTGGTACCATTAAAATATTCTACACTGGTAGAGTTTGCATCATCTACATCAGAGAATATTACACCAAAGCTTTTTATAAAAGCATCGGTATTGGTACCTGGTACTTTAAAGGTTACCTCCGTAACATTATTGCCCAAGTACACGAATAATCGTCTTCTACTAAATGGTTCAAATTGGCTCGCATAAGTGGGTTCTATCTCAGCAAAGTCAGTAGTATCCACCCGAAAGCTGGTACCGGTATTTTGGTAGATAAGACCCCGCTTTCTGCCATTTGGTGACGCAGCATCAAAGGAACCAAAAAAATCAAACGGGAAATTATTGGTATTGGTAAGGGTAGATGGCACACCATCCCAATTTACCTCTCTGCGCCCGCCTGTTGCACCAGGTGCTGTGTTGAGTACGTCGCCTGCCAATGTTCTAAACTCATTCAATTTGGTTACGATACCAGCGCTATCTCCCGATACAGAAACCACCACTTTATTTATGGTGGGTTGCGGGTTGACATAAGGAGTATCGTCATCTTTTTTACAACTTGTTACAAATACTGTCACCATTAATGATGCTGCTGTGAATTTGCAAAATACTTTTTTCATTTTTTTCATTTTTTAATTTTATTGATTGATTTACGCTGCAAAAGTGCTCCACAATCAAGGCCTGTACAATAGCCAAAAAAGGTGCTTTTTATCCCCAAATATGGGGAGAAGGTCTGGGAACGGTCTTGAAAAGTGCAGGCAATTTCTTTAATGCACCTAGTAAATCCAAGTCAAATTTTTTAGTGCATTACAATGGTGAATTGAATCCAACGTGAGGGATAAAAATG
>JBGSMI010000073.1:0-32432 GCA_041740215.1 Ferruginibacter sp. | reverse complement strand
CTTTTCACCAACCCATCCAAAGCATGCCGGCACCACATATAAAAATAGTTAGTCCTCCTAAAGCATGCATGTACTTTTCCAGCTTTTCGGTTTTTACAAATCCAATTCCGTAGTAGCCCATTAGCACCAGTGTGAGCATGGTAAACAGTGTAACAACTGTGTAGATAACAACCAGCGTAACCATACCTATCCAGCTATTTTGTGCGGCAGGAAAAAAAAGCAGGGGAATCATGGGCTCACAAGGCCCTAATAAAAAGATGATGAACATTACCCAGGGCGTTACTTTATATCGCTCATTTGGAACGATGGCTCCACTGTGATGGTGTTGAAAAACGTAGATGTCGCCATTTTCATGTAAATCAAAATGTTTGTGTGGCCTATTTTTAAAAGTCCGGTACAAACCCCAACTGCCATAGCAAAAGCCAAAAATCAACATCAGCCAGCCGGCCACTCCTCCACGAATACCTTCCAGCCAGCTTAATTTTGATAATGACCAACCCAGGGCGGCACCACCCAAACCTAAAATGACGGAACTCAATACATGACCTGAACCGCAGATAATCGTCCACCCAATCGTTTTGCCGGCCGACCAATTCCTTGATTTGGATAAGGCAATAAACGGAAGATAATGATCAGGCCCCGTTAACGTGTGCAGGCTGGCAACCGAAATGGCTGCAATGATCAATATGCTCATCTCAGACTGCATGGGATATGGTTTTAGGTGAAACGGTTTGGGGTAAAATGCCGGCAACTGCTTTCAGGCAGTTGTGCAATTGCTCTGCCTTCTGCCCCAATATTCTTAGGATCAATCCGTTTACAGGGGCGGAACTAATGCCGAAAACAATTCCCTGCTGCTCCGCTAAAATGGCGTTAACTTTTTCGTTCACCAATTTTATCTCGGTATTGGGATGCAGGTAGATTAAGCTGGCCTGGTGTGTAAATCCTTCCAACTGACCAATGGCGTTTACATTATTGGTTGCCGGTTCGATCAATAAATTTTCTTTGATGACCAACTTGCGTTGAACAAACACTTCAGTGATGTTGTGGTATTTGGAAAACAGGAAGACTTCTCCATTTAATTTTCTGCCACAGGTGAGTATTTCGCCAAATACAAGACTACAATTATCTTGTAGGTAAATTTTATTGGTTGATTTAAAAACAGATGCTGCATGCGGAACGGCAGGGTGCGGCAAAAAGCAAAAGGCAGAACCATTTGCCATATTCACTTCCATTTTTTGCGAAGCATGTTGCTTCATACTGAACAACCGCTGGTAAGATTGGGTGTGCAATTGCAGTGAAGCGCCTTCTTCCAAATCAATTTTTAGTTGATATTGGTCGCCATCTAAAATACCGGGCGAAGAGGTCATCAGCATCAGGTGCAATGGGTTTGCTTTTTTATCTTCGGTGATATTGGCTACTTTAAATGGGGTAGTGCAATACGTGTTTTTCAGGTATGTGCCGGTTCCCCTTTCGGCAGTTTGTATGTGAAGGGTTGCAATCATCGGCAGAGGCTTGGTTCGTTTACATCTTCCAGCAAAGCATATTTTTTTATCCAGCCAGCTACACTGTCTAATCCTTCCAAACTCATTAAATTGGTAAAAACAAACGGATTGCCATTGCGCATTTTACGGGCATCTCTTTCCATTACGCCTAAATCAGCATTTACATAAGGAGCAAGGTCAATTTTGTTAATGATCAGCAAATCGCTCCTCGTAATTCCGGGGCCACCTTTCCGTGGAATCTTATCTCCTTCCGCTACATCAATTACAAAGATCGTAAGGTCGACCAGGTCCGGACTAAAAGTGGCAGACAAATTATCGCCACCGCTTTCTATAAAAATAATCTCTACATCGGGGATGCGACTGGCCATTTCCTCCACTGCTTCCAGGTTCATACTGGCATCTTCCCGGATGGCAGTATGCGGACAGCCACCGGTTTCTACGCCAATGATTCTTTCTGCAGGCAACAGGCTGTTTTGCGTTAAAAACTCTGCATCTTCTTTGGTGTAAATATCATTGGTAATTACAGCCAAACTGTAATCCTTACTCATCAGGCGACTCAATCTTTCAATCAACGCCGTTTTGCCAGAACCAACGGGCCCCGCAACACCAATTTTAATATAATTTCTTTCTGTCATAATTAATGTGCGCTTAAAAAAGCAATTAACTGTTTTAGGTGAGGTTTCAGGCAATAGTCAACAGCGTGATAGGTGTTCTTTGTTTTTCCACTATTGGACTACGGACCATTATTCAAGTAGTTTTAGACAACATTTTTTATACTTCTTTCCACTACCACAGGGGCATGCATCGTTGCGCCCAATCTTTGGTTCGGTGCGTACATTGGGTTGCTGAATGTCCCATTCGTCGTCAAAAAATCTATCGTCAAATATATCATCGTCAGAAAAATTGTCTTTGTAGCAACTCAATGTAATAACTGCTTCATGGTATAGCTCAAAAATATCAAGGATTAATTCTTTGTTCCAAAAGCCATCGTCGCTGGTGGTCAACGACTCAAAACTACCTGCATATCCAAAAAATACTAGTCCGTGCTGGTAAAGTAATTTTATATCCGGGGTTAGTTCGGCTAGTGAAATTTCCCTCATAGCGCAGGCAACATCAGCTATCAATTCATCGTCAATTAGGTCTTGCTCCTCCTCGTGTTTAATATAAAAGGCTGTTAGTTCTTTATACCCGTTGATAATAAGCGGCTGCAAATGTTGCTGGTGGTAATACAATTGTATTAAAGCCTGGTTGGCAGGCGTTTTACTAAAGGTGTCAATATTTGGTTTTTTTAAAAAATCAAATAAAGGGATTGGATTTTCAACACAAAGTTTGTACAGGGCAATCCAGATGGTTTCGGTTTTTAAATCCCCGAGATAAAAAAACAATAAAATTGGATCCTGCTGTAGAATATTTAGAATGTCAGGCAACAATTCCACCCGATTTTTTTCTGCTATTAAAAAAATAGCATGCGTTAAAAAACTGGTTTCCTCTTCTATGATTTCCGGATTCTCTGAAAAATATTTAAATCGTTTTATACTGTCTTCCAACACTTTTTTCAAATCAGCAGCAAGACTGTCGTCCGGCAAGTCAAGTAATTGAATTAACACATCAGCAGGTATCCTGAAATCGTAACGGTATAATTCATTGACCAACTCATTTTCAAAAACCGGCATTGGAGCGGTGATGATTTGTATTTGTTCGTTGTTATTGTCAATCATAAAAATATTTGTGTTGCAAAATACGACGTATGTTATGAATGCTTGAAAATTTTGGTTTAAAATATTCTTCAGTTTTACCTATCCTGCTGTAGCAATGGCATCCAAGTTATGAAATCAATATTCCTGCTTGCATCCCATTTGACTTCCTTTTGAACCACCGGAATTTTCAGGCAGTTTGTAAACTGTTTTAACTCAGAAAAAAAGATTGGCGACGGCGCCGTTCGTTTTCAGCCGGATTTGAACTGAGGGACTTTCACTCTATAGTATTTCAGTTCATCAATATATTTATAAATAATTTATTTACTGAAGTGTATTGCTGATATCACTCCTAACAGTGTAGCAATTTGTTTCAAACATAAATCTGCCTTTTACAATTGAACGTCTACTTTTTGTTTGTTGGCATATTGATGAATAGCATCCTGATCAAAGCTGGGGTTGGCTTTTATAAAAATATCCCAGTGATTTTTAAAGACATGTTTATTTTTAAATCGGTCTACGACATATACAACCTCGAGTACAACCCTTCATGCTGCATGCACCTGATATCAAAACCAGAGCAGCACATTCCAATCAGGTCTTTATCGGGCTGCAAAGTTCTTTCGACCAGCTCGTTGATTAATGGCTGCAATGAAAACAAAATTTCCTGTCCATCCTGCTGGCCCAAAGGAATTAGCTTCACACTATTGGTGATCATACCTGCTGCGGCATTGTAATAAAATCCCGCCAGGGCGTCCTTTTTTTCAATACCCAATGCCATGGCGAACAATCCAAACGCAATACAATAATGTCCACTTGCTTCCTTTTTTTCAATGGCCGTTTTATAACCATCAGCCAAGCGATGATTGCAAACCGGATGGAAAATTTTAATCAACCGCATCCCCAATTTCTGACTCGCCTGGCGGATTTCTTTGGGTAGTTTAACGGCGGTGCATTCATGGTCTAATTGTAAAATGGTTTCGAAATCATTGGCTTCCGCAGCATCAAATGCCAGTGAAACAAATGCTGCATCGGTATATCGCAAATTTCGGGAAAGCATTTCACTCACAAATTCATGTGCCGTTGCCCTGTTATGAACGACTGCCTGCTGTACGTAAGTTTCGAGGCCGGCGGAATGGGCATATCCGCCAATGGGCAAAGTAGGATCTGATAACTGCAACAGGCTTAATAAGGTCATACTCATTTAGGTGGTTGAGTAAGTTTCATGATTTTTGAAAACAAACTACCCTGGGGATGTTGTCCATGGGGAGATACAGTCGTTTTTAATGGATTGGTCAATTTCCTTTTTGCCTGGCTTACATCATAACCTGCGGAAAAAAGCAAGGCGAATAATGGCGCTTCAAAAGCCACCAGCAGTTCATCCTGGTCATAAAAAATCGGGATGTGTTTGTTGCCAATCTCATAGCAAATCGACGCCATTTCAAACATGGTTTTTGGCCGGATAACAATTACATCACATTCTTTTACTTCTATTACAATTATATTGAAGTCATCCTCGTAAATCACATCGCCTTCGGTAAGTTGTTGGTTTTCATTTAAAAATTTCATGATCACATCCGTTCCTGAAACGGTTTTCTTGTGCAAGATCCGTTTATTGGTTTCATGCCATTCCAGCAACAGATAGTCGATCCTACGGTTGATGACCGCAAAAAAGTTAATGTTTCCTATTTTCTCTTTTATCAACATGATTGATCTTCTTTCTTTGGTGTAGATTGAGACATTGGCAGCGATTTAAAATAAAAAATACCGTTGCGCCAACGGCAGCGCTGCCAATGGTTCGCAGGTGAGGTGTGCCCCATCCACTTTCACTTCATAATTCTCCGGATTCACTTCTATGTTAGGCGTTGCATCATTGTGAATCAAACTTTTTTTAGAAATGGTGCGACAGTCTTTAACAGGCAATACCATTTTCTCAAGTCCATATTTTTGAACAACATTTTTTTCCAATGAAATTTTTGAAACAAACGTAGCACAGGTTTTATACAAAGCTTTTCCATAAGCACCAAACATGTGCCGGAAAATGACCGGTTGTGGTGTTGGAATAGATGCATTCGGATCTCCCATTCTGCTGGCGATGATCATGCCACCCTTAATGATCATCTCGGGCTTTGTGCCAAACAATGCTGGCTTCCACAAAACAATATCGGCCAGTTTGCCATTTTCCAACGAGCCTACATAATCTGCAATACCATGTGTAATAGCAGGGTTAATCGTATATTTTGAAATATATCTTTTGGCCCTGAAATTATCATTGTTTCTTCCTGCATCTTCCGGTAAAGCGCCTCGCTGTACCTTCATTTTATGCGCCGTTTGCCAGGTTCTTGTAATCACTTCTGCTACCCTCCCCATTGCCTGGCTATCACTACTCATCATACTGAATACGCCCATGTCCTGTAAAATATCTTCTGCCGCAATCGTCTCCGGGCGGATGCGGCTGTCGGCAAAAGCTACATCTTCCGGAACGGTTTTATCCAGGTGATGACATACCATCAACATGTCCAAATGTTCATCAATAGTATTAACTGTATACGGCCTGGTTGGATTTGTGGAAGAAGGCAAAATATTTGGGTACATCGCTGCTTTAATAATATCTGGCGCATGTCCGCCACCTGCTCCTTCGGTATGGAATGTATGAATGACCCGACCATTGATGGCAGCCATGGTATCTTCTAAAAATCCACCCTCATTTAAGGTATCTGTGTGAATGGCCACCTGCACATCATATTTATCGGCTACCTGCAGAGAGGCATCAATTACAGCGGCGGTAGATCCCCAGTCTTCATGAATTTTTAGTCCCAGTGCACCAGCTTCAATTTGCTCCACCAATGGCGCAAGGCTTGCACAATTTCCTTTGCCATAAAATCCAAGATTCATCGGGAATCCTTCTGCAGATTCCAGCATTTTTTGAATATTCCATGCACCCGGAGTTACGGTAGTAGCATTTGTTCCGTCTGCCGGTCCGGTGCCACCGCCCAGCATGGTAGTGATGCCACTGAATAATGCGTGATCAATTTGTTGCGGACAAATAAAATGGATATGGGTGTCAATGCCACCGGGAGTAGCGATCAGACCGGCACCACCATGTACTTCCGTAGAAGCACCAATGATCATATTGGATGTGATGCCATCCATTGTATCAGGGTTACCCGCTTTGCCAATGCCCACAATTTTACCATCCTTTATCCCGATATCCGCTTTTACGATTCCCCAATGGTCGATGATCATAGCGCTGGTAATTACAAAATCAAGCACCCCCTCATTGCGGATAGCCGTTGCAGACTGCGCCATCCCATCCCGGATGGTTTTACCCCCACCAAATTTTGCTTCATCCCCGTAAACGGTAAAATCTTTTTCTATCTCAATCAGTAATTCCGTGTCACCCAGTCGGATTTTATCACCCGTGGTTGGACCATACATGTTGGCATATTTGATTCTGGGCAGCCGTAGAGACGCAATGCATTGCGTCTCCACGGCATCGTCTTGCAGAGACGCAATGCATTGAGTCTCCACGGCATCGTCCTGCGCAGACGCATCGTCCTTCGTAGGCGCATCGTCCTGCGCAGACGCAATGCATTGCGTCTCTACGGCATCGTCTTGCCTAGACGCAATGCATTGCGTCTCTACCACCTCATTTTTAAAATTCAATTCGTTCGCCTTCAATAATGCCCGTGCTTTATTTTGATCATTGATATCGGCATCTACCAGGTTATTGAATCCTGCTATTTTTTTATTGCCGCCAAATGCAACCAGTTCTATCTCTTTTTCCTCGCCCGGTTCAAAACGAACAGCAGTGCCGGCTGCTATGTTTAGCCGCATGCCAAATGCTCTTTGCCGGTCAAATTTCATTTGTTTGTTTACTTCAAAGAAATGAAAATGCGATCCAACCTGCACCGGCCGATCGCCGGTGTTTACTACAGTGATTTGCGCTATGGCTCTGCCCACATTGCAGGCGATATCTCCGGTTGCTAATATATATTCTCCAGGTATCATGTTAAAAAATTAGCCCACATCCCCTGAAGGGGAGAAAGGCAGGTGATTAGTTTTGTTACTGTTTTATTTAATTAGGTTTCCCATTATGAAGAGACCATCCGGCAAAAGACTCTTTCCTGTCCTCCCCTTTCGGGGGAGCCAGAGGGGGCTTTCTTCACCTAATAGGATCATGTACCGTCACCAATTTTGTACCATCAGGAAAAGTGGCTTCAATCTGAATTTCGTGAATCATTTCCGGGATGCCTTCCATTACATCTTCTCTTTTTAAAATGGTGGCACCATATTGCATTAAATCCGCAACAGACCTGCCATCACGGGCGGCTTCCTGCAAGTGACTACTGATGAGGGCGATGGCTTCCGGATAATTGAGTTTTAATCCCCTGCCTTTTCTTTTTTCCGCCAGCTCACCAGCTAAAAAGAGTAATAATTTTTCAGACTCTCTTGGAGATAAATGCATAACAACAAATGATTTTTTAGTTATTTAACAGGCAGGCAATCGTTAAATATTGATCGAATGATCATCAAGATAAGTAAAAACCAAATACAATTGCAATCAATTATAATTATTGCAATTACAATAAAGTTTTAATTTAAACGATTAATAGATAGTGTCCGATTACCTTATTGTTAAACTGAAATCCCCGAAAATGTTTAAAATAGTCGCTTACCCTTTGGTACTGCTTGCTTCATTATTAATGATGGGTCATACGAAATCTCCTTCTAGCAAAAACACTCCAAACCTAGAGAATTCCGTTCATGGAATCGTACTTCAAAATACTACTGTTGGTAAAATTGCAGCGTCATTAAACCATCTAAAAAACGACTATTATGATCTTTGGCAATTGCGCAGTGCAGGATTGTCAGAAAATGCATTCAACTATGCGATGAAAGGGTTTGATTACCTGAACAACGCAAATATGATTGCTAAAAAGACCATCATTTCCATTGTTGACTTCAGTAAATCATCTACCCAAAAACGACTTTTTGTAATAGACATTAGTACTGGACAAATCTTATTCAATAGCCTGGTAGCGCATGGCCGTAATTCGGGAAATGAATATGCATCCCGGTTTTCTAATCTGCCAGAATCCCACCAGAGCAGTCTTGGTTTTTATATTACAATGGGAACTTACAATGGCGGAAACGGTTATTCCTTAAGGTTGAAAGGATGTGAGCGTGGCATAAATGATAATGCTTATGAAAGAGCGATTGTAATACACGGCGCAGCTTATGTAAGTAGCCAGTTTATCAGCAACAGGGGCGAGGCTGGAAGAAGTTACGGATGCCCTGCATTACCCACCGATTTGAATAAAAAAATAATTGATGTTATTAAAGACGGAAGTTGCCTTTTCTTATATCATCCCACAAAAACATATTGCAACAGGTCGAAAATTATCAATAGCCAGATTTGATGTTATCATCCTGCGCTTATCTCAATTGTTAGGCACGACAGACGAAGGAAGGCTCCGATATTGGACGGGGCCTCTTTTATTTTATTGCATTCCCAATATCGTAATGGAATTGATAATAGAAGGCTGATGCAGCCCAATGCAGCCATTCAGCAAAATTGTGGTAATACCGGTGATATTGAAATGAAAATTATAGGTTGATGGCGGCCCCAACAAACTGACAAAACAGTCCAACCAATATACCCATATAGATTTCTTTAGGGCGGTGGTCGCTCACAATCATCCGGGAAGTACATACCAGACCGGCAAGTAGAATTACCAGCGATAAAGGCCAGGTCATTAACATCGTATTTTGTTGCATAATCACCAGAAATAGTCCGATTAATCCACCCATGCCAATGGCGTGCATACTTATTTTATAATAAATATTGCTAATTAAGGCGGCAGAAGAAGAAATGAAAACCCCAAACATAAAGGCTACCAAAATCCGGGGTACATAGTTTTGTTCTCTCAATACGTATTGTGTCCAAAAGAAAAAAGTACCCGAAGCGATGTATGGAATGATGCGGTCTTTTTGTGTTTTTAAAAAGATAGATTCAATAAAACCAAGCGCCTTTAATAATAAAACAGTGATTACAGGAAATACAAAAGCATTGATGGTAATCAGCAGTAAGAGTTTTTTTTTCCCCACCACACTAAAGCCGGAAAAGTAGCTGGGGTGTACAAATGCCAAAAACCAGGTAACGTATAACGGAATAAACAGCGGATGAAAGATGTAAGACAATACATGCGCAAAAAACCTGCTTACGGAAGAATAGCTGCTGGTATTTGTTGGTTCATTAAATGGTGACCTATCTAAAACCTGGTTGGTAATATCCATAAACGTTGTTCTTAAAACCCTTTCAGGGGATGGGGGAATTATAATTCTTTTCTCAATCTTGCTACCGGAACATTTAATTGTTCCCGATACTTGGCAACTGTTCTCCTTGCAATATTGTATCCTTTTTCCTGTAATAATTCAGTTAAACGTTCATCGCTTAGCGGATGCTTTTTGCTTTCTGCTTCTATTAGATCGCTTAAGATTTTTTTAACCTCACGAGTACTTACCTCTTCGCCACTGTCGGTCTGCAAACTTTCACTAAAAAAAAACTTTAAGCGGTAGGTGCCAAATTCTGTTTGCACAAATTTACTGTTTGCAACACGACTTACGGTGCTGATATCGAGGTTGGTTTTCTCGGCAATGTCTTTTAAGATCATTGGCCGCATTTCAGTTTCATCGCCGGTTATAAAAAAATCGTATTGATAATCCATGATGGCTTCCATGGTGCTTAACAAAGTATGTTGTCGTTGCTTGATGGCATCGATGAACCATTTGGCCGAGTCAATTTTTTGTTTGATAAACAGGACCGCCTCTTTTTGTCTTTTATCTTTTTTTGTACCGCGGTCATAATCTTTCAGCATATCACGATAGCCTTCGCTGATACGAAGGTCGGGTGCATTTCTACTATTGAGCGTTAGCTCTAATTTACCATTGTTGTTGATGATAAAAAAGTCGGGAATTACATAACCTTCACCCTTACTGCTTTCGCCGATATGGCCACCCGGTTTGGGATTCAGCTTAATGATCTGGTTGATGATTTCTCTTAGCTGGTCGTCGGTAATATTTAAACCACGTTGTATTTTTTCGTAATGTTTTTTGGTAAACTCGTCAAAATATTTCTCCAGTACTTTAATGGCCATTAGAACAGACACTCCGTCATTTTGCCTTCTTTCCAATTGTATCAACAAGCATTCCTGTAAATTTCGTGCACAAACGCCAGGTGGATCAAACTGTTGAATCTGCAGCACCAGTTCCGAAATCTCTTCTTCTGTCGTTTGTATATTTTGCCTAAAAGCGAGGTCGTCTACAATGGCGCTGATATCTCTTCTTAAGTAACCATCATCATCCAGGTTTCCGATAATCTGTTCTGCTACCTGCTTTTTATGTTCATCCAGGTTTAATTGACCAACCTGTTCCAACATTATTTCATTAAAGCCGGTTTCAACCTTATGTGGTATTACTTTGCTATCATCCTGTTCAGGATAATTTTCGTCCCTCATTTTATAATCCGCAATATCATCATCGCCATCCTGTACGTAATCGCTGATGTCGATATTATCATATTCATCCGAACTGCCATCCAGGTCAAATTCATCTTCCTTGGTTTCAAATTCTTCGGTGGTGTCATTTTCAAATTCTTCCGCCTCTTCTTCTTCGCCGGTTTCTAACGCCGGATTTTCTTCCAGTTCTTCTTTTACCCGATCTTCCAATAATGCAGTAGGTACTTGTAGCAATTTCATTAATTGAATTTGCTGAGGCGATAATTTTTGTAATTGTCGTTGATATAATCCCTGACTTAAAGCCATATCTTTTTAACTGATCTCCGGAGAGACGATTGTGTGAAAAAATTTATTTTAATGCCTGAGTTTGTCAGATTTAATATCCAGACAAACCATTTAAGCTCTTTTTCTAATTATTTTACATCTTGAGTACTTGTTAAAAAGTATTCCAATAACGCCGGAAGTAAAATAAGTATTCTCTAAAACCGTAAATTTACACACATTCAACAACGTAAAGTGAATAAAAAATGTAAAATTATATTTTATTGCATGGTTTTTGTAGCCGCCAACGCATTTTCTCAAACTACTGAAAGAAAAGAAGGGAAAATGTTATTATTACAAAAACCTGGAGTGCAGCCTATAAACGGCAAGTGGATAATTAGCAAAGAACACCAACCTACAACTGTTAAACAGGTGATTGAGCCTAATTTTTACGTTACCAACCTTGGATTTTTTTGCAAACAGGAAATTAAATTTGAAAAAGCTACTAAAATTCCTTTTCGTTTCAGACTAGGAAGTGTGGAAGATTGCGACAGGATGGAAGGAAAACACCGGTCTACTGTAACGATTAGATAAAGCTAGTATTCCGTTTACAACCGCTAACGAAAAAATAACTCAGGATCAGTTCTTCAATTGTTTTTTATCATTTTGTAAAACATCTTATCCCTTCTACCAGTAAACCAATAGTTTTTGTGGTTGTGAAAATACTTGTATAAACTGCAGCGCTGCTATTTTTCCTGAAAGGTCTCACGGATCAATTTTGTGGTTGTAAAAAATTACCCTGTAATGTTCAAGGTGTCTGGATAGCGCAGCCGTTATTAAAATTTAAAATGCCGTGTAAAAGGGAAAATGATTCACTGAAATAAATATCAAAAGTTCCCATCTGTGGCGAAGGTATCTCCGGATACACCAGGGTGTTCTCTATCTTCTTATTGGGATGCCAGTTCGGCAGGGTTGCATAATTCAAAAAAACAGAAGCCACTGAGGCTCCTGCTTTTTGTAAAAAATTTCTGCGGTTATTATTACTCAGTTGAATGTAATTGACACATCGAATTAAGCAAAAATAATTTAATAAGTCACCGCATGTTCTTCCAGTATTCTTTTTATAACGGTTACCATCTGTTGGCCCTTTTGCTGTATTTGCTCTTCCGTCCACAACAAACTAACTAATGTAGAAACGCACCGGCTCATTACGGCATCACTTGCAGAAAAATCTTTGCCGGCCTGTTGAATCACTGCCGCTTTTAAATCCGGATGGAGGTGATTGAGTGTAACTGCATTTTTTAAATGATCCCATTTGCTGATATAATGCCAGTTGTTATCAAACCAATGAAAATGACCGGCCATAATACCCTGGGTACGCATGGCAGCAACAACATCTCTTGTAATTTCAGGTGTTGGGAGAAACCAACTTAAAAAAGTACAACTGTCGCCCGCTTCATCGGGTACCCGTCTGAAAGAAATTTCGGGAATGGCAGATAAGATATTTCTGAGTGCTTTGTTGTTCTTACGCTGGATCGTTAAAAAAGTATCCAGTTTTTTTATTTGAGCAAGACCCACCGCCGCATGTAATTCGCTGATACGGGAATTGTATCCGATAAAGGGATGAAGATCGGCTCCTCTGTCTGCGCCCTTGTGATCATGACCATGATCACTGAAGCCATCGGTGGCGATATATACATCTTCCCGGTTGCTCATTACCACGCCACCTTCTGCACAGGTAATTGTTTTTACAAAATCAAAACTAAAGGTACCTGCATCACCTATGGTACCCAGTTTTTTACCTTTGTAGGTTCCTCCAATACTTTGGCAGGCATCTTCAATCAATACCAGCTTATGTTCTTTACAAATAGCCAGCAACTCGTCCATATCGGCCATACTGCCACACATGTGAACAGGCATGATGCATCTGGTTTTCGGGGTAATTGCACTTCTCACTGCGGTTGGGTCAAGCGTCAAGGTATCATCCACATCTACCAAAACCGGTATGGCACCTACACTAATTACGGCTTCAAAACTTGCCACGAAGGTGAAAGAAGGAATGATCACTTCATCTCCATATCCTATTTTAAGCGCACTCAATGCGGCGGTTAATGCAGCAGTACCGCTACTGACCAAATGAGCATAGTTGCAACCAAATGTTTCGCAAACGGCCTGCTCCAGCTCCTTTGCTTTCCAGATACCCTTGCGGGCTCCATCGAAACCATAGCGCATCAAGATGCCGGTTTCCAGTACATCATTTACTTCTTTGCGTTCTTCGTCGCCAAATAATTCAAAACCAGGCATGGCTAAAATATTTAAAGGTGAAATAATTGTGACAGCAAAGGTAGAGAAATCGGTATTTAAAATGATTCAAAACCTATGTTGTATAATTGGGTATAAGCTTTAATGGTTGCAAATGATCGACAGGTAATTCAACTCGTGTTTGGTGTTTATTCTAGCGCCAATTCAATAACCGGATCCCAGAAATGGATTTTAAAATCTACAATTACATCGTCTTTTACCACAACTTTCTCCTTTAGAAGTAGTTCTTCCATCAAAGTTGGGGTGGCAAAATGAGCTTTGCCAGAAAGCATTCCATTCCTGTTTACCACACGGTGTGCCGGCACTTTTGGCTTCACCGAGTGTGCGGCATTCATTGCCCAGCCTACCATACGAGCTGAGAGTTTGGTACCAAGATAGCTGGCGATGGCGCCATAGGAAGTGACCCTTCCTTTTGGAATCTGCCGTACTACATCAAATACATCCGCAAAAAAAGAATATTCGGCTGGCTTTTTCTTTTCCATATGCTTATACCTTTTTTGTATTTTGAGCTGTTAGCAGTTCGCTGCGTTTAGGCTCTGGTACATTTACATATTGATAGGGACAATGTTTGCACCCATTGCCACAGCAACTGCCTTTATCAAGATGGTATTTTTCTGTAAGTACCACATATCCGTCCTCGTTGTAATAATAATCTACCTGTTCCTCTAGCTTGTGCATGTCATTAAATGGTATCTGGTGTTAAGTGTAAATGGTGAATTATTGTGGTGTGGATTTATCCATTGATTATTCACGATTCACCATTCGATGCCGCATTGTATTAATATAATGCGCTGGTTTTAATTATTTTCAGTTTCCTTCAGCAGTCGGTACAACTCCTCATCCAGATCTGGAATAACGGCAGGCAACTGGAATTTAAGATAATAAATTGTATTGCTTCCGGCAATGTCCAATGCTTCGTAATGTGTTTTTATCTGTAGTAATTCGCTGGGTTTGTTTGCACATACATCATTACAGTCTTCAACAAGTACCAACTTATAAAGTTCAATTACCTTTTTGGTGAAATCGTATAATTTGGGCGAATCTGTCTTTAGGTGCAGGTAACCATCTGCTTTTAGCAGTTGCTGGTACAGTCTTAAAAACCGTGGATGTGTCAGTCGTTTTTTTGCCCTGGATGTTCTCAATTGCGGATCGGGGAAGGTGATCCATATTTCAGTTACTTCTTCCTTGTTGAAATAATCGGGCAGCAGTGCAATTTGTGTACGAAGAAAAGCCGCATTTTGCAACTGCTCCTGCAGACACTTTTTGGCCCCGATATAAATCCGGTTGCCTTTGATATCTACCCCAATAAAATTCTTTTCGGGAATCAACCTGGATAATCCCACGGTGTATTCACCTCGTCCGCATGCAAGTTCCAGCACAAGCGGCTGGTCATTTTTAAAAAATGAATTCCAGTTGCCTTTCATATCAACGGGATATTCCAACACGTTGGAAAATGTTTTTATATCTGCAAAACGCTGTAATTTTTTTTGTGCCATTGGGCGGCAAATATAATTATAGAAAGTAAAAATGTGGGATGTTTTGTGGTTGCATTGATTTTTAGCGTGTGGTGACCGGAAATTTTAGAATTGGCTATCGTTTGGCCCATGGTTGAAATGGAATATGCCTATTGCCTATTTTTTAGGATTTTAGGCTGCTTCTATAACCTTGTCGGATATACAAAAACTAAGCTACTACTGCTCGCCATCTTTAAATAAGCGAATATTTTATACATTGGAACACAGACCGAACTAAAGTGCCGAATGGTTAAAAACAGTATTTTTTGATTATTAAAACTCCCTGTTTGCCATGCCGCTACTATTTCAATAAAGGACCTTATCTAGGTCTTTTGAACATTTATATTCAGGCAAGGAAATAATGACCAATGGAAACTTCCCTGTCTATATTGTTCGGAAGGAAAATAAATTAACTTCATCTAAAATTAGCGCATGCACTGATACGGTTGCTATACAAAAAATGAATGCTAATATTTAAAACTGTTCACTTGGATAACATTACAATAATCAACTTACATCACCTTCACGTTCTTGGAAACTTGTTTAAAGAATTAGACAAAGAAGCCCTGCGTAAAATTCTGGAAGCTGGCGAAAAGCAGCAGGTTGAAGCCGGGGATTATTTATTTAAACAGGGCGATCTTGAAAACTCCTTGTACGTTGTATTAAGCGGACGGCTTCGTGCTGTGATGCAGGATAAAACGGGAAATAATATCTTAGGTGACATTGGCGAAGGAGAACCCACGGGTGAGTTCGCTCTTTTTACCAACGAGCCAAGAATGGCCTCTGTTTTGGCTATCCGAAAAACAATTGTGCTTAAAGTAAACAAACAGGAATATTTAAACCTGGTTGCTCAAAACCCCGGTTTTGCAGGTTTGCTGACAAGCTTTCTCATCAAGCGCTTAAGGAGAAATATTTTAGAACAACACATGAGCAGCACGCCTAAGAATATAGCGCTCATTAATTTACAACCAGCACACGACCTAAGTCCCTGGACAGATGACATTGAAAGAACGCTGGAAGAGAGCGGCTTTTCCATCCAGGTTTTTGACAACGACTCGCAACCGGACCATTCGTACAATAGTATTTTTGATACACTGGAACAGCAGGATGGCCTCAATATTTTAGTGTGCTCCGAAGCCCAACCGGAATGGTCAAGGCAATGCCTGCTTTGCGCTGACCTGGTAATTGTTGCTACGGAGTTTTTGGCTGATGCCAATCTATACCAAATTGAGATAATGCAAAACTTGTATGCACAAGGTATTTTGAACAAGAAAATATACATCGTTTTCTTACATGAAAACGAAACGTTATTACCCGAGCAAACGAGTCGTTGGCTGGAAAAACGAAGGGTAAACCTGCACATCCATGTACGAAAAAATCATTTGGGAGATATCGGCCGCTTTTGCAGAATTATATCCAACCAGGCTGTAGGCGTAGTATTGGGCGGCGGCGGTGCAAAGGGGTATGCGCATGTAGGTGCAATCCGTGCATTGCACGAAGTAGGCGTATCAATTGATTTTTTAGGTGGTACCAGTGCAGGCGCCCTTTATGGCATTGGCATGAGTCACAGCGATTTTGAGCCTCAAAAAGTAAATGCGCTTTGTGAGGCTTCCGCCAAAAGAAAGCTTACGTCCAACGACTTCTCCTGGCCCATTGTATCCATCATGTCGGGTAAAAAAATGGCTGGCTTTATGAAGGAAATGTTTGGAGAATCTGAACTGGAAGATATTTGGGTGAACTCTTATTGTGTATCTACCAACTTTTCCAGTGCAGGCGCAAAGGTGCACGAAAGAGGGTTGGTAAGCAAGATGGTACGGGCGAGTATTGCTATTCCGGGCGTTTTCCCACCCGTAGTCATCGACCGGCAATTGCACGTAGATGGCGGTGTTGTAGATAATCTGCCGATTGAGCCAATGTACCGTTATCCGGTCCGGCACATCATAGCAATTTCCCTCTCCAGCTTAGGATCTAAAGAAGTAGATTATGCCGAAACACCTTCAGCACGTATGCTAATTTGGAATAAACTCACCGGGAAGAAAAAGTATAAAATCCCTGGCATCAGCTCGCTGATCATTAACTCACTTACACTGAACAGTCGCCAGAAACAGGAAACCACAAAAGCAAAAGTGTCATTGTACTTCGAGATGGATTTAAGAGGAGTTGGTTTACTGGACGACAAAAAGTGGAGGCAGACGATTCAGAAAGGCTATGAGCAAATGAAGGAGTTTCTGGAGAATTTGCCGGATAAAGAAAAATTTTGGCCGAAAAAGTCCGAAGCGTGAAGTACTGGGTAAAGACAAATTATTTAAATTGAGCACGAACAACAGCAGCAAAACAAACAGATGATTTAGCCGAAAAATAACAGACCTTAAAAAAGAGATTGCTGGTGACTTTTCAATGAAGGGCGCTGAGATGATTTTAGCGGAGATTGGTAATTTGAATGATCCAAACTGTATAGGATTGCTAATTTTCTCTGCCAGATGATAATTGTAAGTATGATGAACTTATGTTTACGATTATTCTTACAATTCAAAAATTTGACGATAGAATTTATATTAAGCAAGTATTAAGTCATATCCTGGAGTTTATAAATAGATCTCCTGAATGGCCTTCTATTATTCATAACCGGATATTAAATTTAAAGGAAGTCCAAACTAATTGCATTAATCAAGTAAGAAAAACAGCTACGCAAATTCAGAAAGGTGCTATAAAAGAATTGTTGGATAATATCAATATTGCAAGCCCTGAGTTTTTAGCTAAAACTATGGGTTTGCATGAAGTCGTATAGAAACTTTATGTCCTTGTTTGGGTACACTTAAAAAAATCGCCTATTCCCGGCACGCCGCTGTTGCGTCTCGGCCCAACGGACGAAGTTGTAATCAGAATAGAAGGCTGCGTTTACTAATATGAGTTGAATTTTGAACTGCTAACTTTGGTTGAGCAGGAGCAAAATGATCCGATAGATCAGATGTAGATTACTTCACATTTGAATGCCTCAAAGTCTGTAACTTCGATAGTTGGTGATAACACCAACAAAAGCTTTTGAAACCGCTTTCGGTAATTACAAGAATTTTCATATTATTAAAATTGAACACCAACAACGGTTCAAAAGTTCTTGTGAGACCGGTTTGAGAAGTGGTAAGGTAAGGGAGGTCCGGAGCGGAATAAAAAATCGCAATTGGCTGCTGTATCAAATACCCATCAAATTTTAAATGCAGCGGATTAAAAATTATTTTTTATTCTAATGATAAATTTTTGTCAATCTTTCAAACAAATACTTTCGAATGAGTAAATTGCTTTTTATGAAAACATACTTAAAGGACATCCTGCTAGTTGCAACAACTTGTTTACTCCTTGTCAACCTTTCTTCTTTTACATTCATTCCTGCAAAAACAGCAGATGGCGATGCAGTTACCGGCGTATGGAAAACCGGCGAAGGCACCGCCATGGTGAAGATTTATAAAAATGGCGAAAAGTATGAAGGTAAAATTGTGTGGCTGAAAGAGCCCAACGATGCTTCTACCGGGCTACCCAAAAAAGACAAAAATAACCCTAAAGAAACCAACCGGCAGCGGCCAGTGCTGGGGCTGATAAATGTATGGGGTTTTGTTTATGATGGTAAAAATGAATGGGAAGATGGAAATATTTACGACCCAAAAACCGGCAATGAATACAGTTGCACTATGACGCTAAAGGACAATAACAACCTGGAAGTGAGAGGTTATGTAGGAATCTCGCTATTTGGACGTACAGATGTTTGGAAACGCCAGGTGCAAAAGTAAATTTTACTGGCTTACAAAACTGAGTCCGAGATTGAAATAAAATGGTTTTTGGATGTTGAAATCATAAATTCTATTTGCTGCATTTTTGCCATCGTATTTGTCATACACCTCAAATCGCCAGTTGTATCTCAGACCTGCCTGGGCATTAAGCCAAATAAAACCGAAAAGCTGTCTGTCCCACATTAGCCGGGGTTTTAGCTCACCCTTTTGTATAAACCAGTCGTTGCCAGTGATCGTTTTGTTCATCCGGTATTGATTGCCCTCCAGTTCGTAACCAAGCTGCAGCATGTTTTTTGTACTGAAATTGTATCGCAGGTGACCTCTCGCTGGCAGCAGCAATTCCATTCCCCATTGGTCGTTAATTGTTTTGTTCCACAAAAGCACTGGCACATAAATAAGCTGTCCAGCTCTGTATGTTCGGGAAACACCTACACCAATCATATTCTTTTCACTTTTTTTCCAGCCATAAATAAATGAGCCGCTAAAAGTAAGATCTCTGCTGCTGAATCCGCCACCATTAAGTACGTGGCTTGCATCTGCGCTTGCCTGGATAATCAAAAATTTCTTTTCGCTAAGCGGTTTAAACACAGTGTTGTTGATGCCATAAGTGTTCATGGAAGCATTGTTCAGATTATTGTAGAAACGTGAGTCCAAAGGGTTTGTGAAAGCTATCTTTGAACCCCAGTAGCTTGCGCCGAGCTGCCAAATGATGGAACTTTTTGAAATTACTGGCACATTCACCAAAGCCCTAAGTCCGCTTACCCCGCTGGAGCTGGTATTAAAAATTGGCAATCCCTGCCTGCTGTCTGTCCACGAAAAGTCATTCTGCTGCTCATACGCTATGCTGATAAGTTTTTGCGGCGATTGGTTCAGTACTTTTTGAGTGGCATAATTTTTTGCACTGCCTGCATCACCGTAGCTGCTAAAATCTTCCGTTGCGGTGCTGTCCTGTGCAAGTAAACTAAATGGAATTAATAAATGTGTAAATAGTAGTTTTTTCATCATTACATTTTCATAAATTGACAGCAAATATTTTTCTAACGTTCCGGGGCAATTATACAAACGACTTAATTGGTTTTTGTATTGCAATTTACAAAAATCAGGAAGTAATTTTTCCGTATCCCCTCCATCTGGCTTCGCATTAAAAGGGATGATGCCAAGGCTTAGTATTTTTTAAGACACTACAGCTTTGTGCCTTAGTAGGAGACAATGCAGTGGAGCTTAAGATTGCTGGTGTGGATTTTAGGAAGTATGAAAGAATGCACGTATTTGAAATTGTCACAGCTCAATAGAAGGTTGCCAACCTTTTTTAAAGTGTTTTTAGCAGAAAAGAACCTGCACAAGGTTGGCAACCCTTCCGACAATTTTAAATGCACCCGAAAGAATCCCCACAGTGTATGACAAAAACTTAACCTGTTGAAGCCACCACAGCCGCACTTGTTTACGCCCGCTGTATTGCCGCAGCACTTGCGGCCGCATCATTGTTTATATTAGCAAGGCTTATAAAACGATATCCCCAGCCTTTTAGTTCATTCTTCCAAAGCAATGAGCCGTCTGTAGTATGCAGGCAAAATAAGAGGCCGCCGCATCCAATATAAATTTTTTGGCCATCCACCATCAACTGACCAATGGCATTTACCACACTGCCGCCCCCATAGGCTTTAAGTTTTATTTCCCAAATAAAGCGCCAACATTCTTACTAATAGCTGCCACCCTGCCATGGGATAAAATGTATAACGTGTTGTCTTTTTTCATTACAAAAATTTTGTATAAAAATATGCTATGACACCAATATGGAAAAAGAAAATTTGGTGCTGTAAATGTAAGCTACAGCAGTTAAACGCCTGCATTTGTTGGTATTGTTTCAATGAAATTAAACAATAAATTTATCCGGCTACGCCGTTGTTTTGTCTCTTTACCAACGGCCGAGGTGCTAACCATAAAAGAAGGTTTTTTGTACTAATAAAAATTTACATATTGTTTTGGTAACAGTGATGTTGCAGGACTAAAATGATCCAATCGATCGGATTCGGATTTCTTTCAGATTTAAATGACAGGCGCTCTGCAACTTCAATAGTTGTTTATGACACCAACAGCGGCGTTTGATGTGAGCTATAGCGATTTCAAGAATTTTCAAATACTTAAATACAACATCAAAAATGGCAGAAAATCTTATCTGCTACATCTCCTGCTAAAACCTTTATTCGTCTATTCTGCGCTCTTTAATTTTTCAAAATTGTAAACTCTACCCGCCGGTTAAGCTGCCTGTTTTCGTCGGTATCATTTGGTACAACCGGCTTGGTTTCTCCATAACCTTTGGATATTATCCTGGTTTCGGAGATGCCTTTTGAAATGATATATTCCACTACGGATTTTGCCCTGTTGTCACTGAGTTTAATATTGTATTCATCCGAACCACGGCTATCGGTATGGGCACTCATTTCAATTTCGATGGCCGGATTCTCCACCAGCATTTTTACTACCCTGTCCAGTTCCACAAAAGATTCGGGGCGCAAAAACCATTTGTCAAAATCGAAATATACATTGTTCAATCTAACTACCGATCCAATTTCTATGGGCACCAGATACAAATCTTTGTGGATTTCTTTATAGCCGGCTTTAATCAATGAATCAAGATTGAAGTTTTCTGATATCGCAAAAAAATGATCCGCCTGTGCCCGGATTAAATAGTTTTTATCATAAGGCAATATTATTTTAAAGGCGCCATCTGACGGGTTAGAAATACCATTGCCTGCCACAGTTCCATCGGGCAAGGTTTCATAAATCAACGAAGCACTGAGGGGCTTCATAGTTTTTTTATTGTACACATTGCCACTTACCAGAATCACCGGATCTGGTCTTTCTCGTTCCAGCAATTTGATGCGCACTATATCACTTTCACCATAACCATCCATATCGTTACTCATGTAAGCAAATTCGCCCCCTGCATCCAGGGTAAAAAAAGTATCCATGTCTTCTGTATTGATGGGACTGCCGAGGTTTTCAGGCTCAGTCCATTTTTGCCAGCTATCATCAAGTCGCCTGGTTCGCCAGATATCCATATAGCCCAGTCCACCGGGCCGGTTGCTGCTAAAATATAAGGTTACTCCATCGGGTGCCAGATAAGGCGTTGTTTGATTGTAAGACTTTAAGTTGATCTTTTTACCGAGGCTTTTGGGTTCTGTCCAGGTACCATCATTTTCGAGGAAGGAAACAAATAAATTATTATTGATACCACGATCTTCGGGTGTCATATAAAATAACAGGGTTTGTCCGTTGTTGCCCATCACTGCTCCATTTTGACGGCCCCGATCATATTTTCCATAGTTTTTGATACGCAACATTTCGGGCTTGCTCCAATATCCATCTTCTTTAAGATAGCACATGCTTACCCCATTACTGAAATAATCTCCGTTGATAAATGCATTTCGGATTAAGATTCGGTTATTATCGGGCGATATCCAGAATACGGCATTGAAATAATAGGAGTTTAACGGATAGCCAAGATGCACGCCTTTGCTCCAGTTGCCGGAACTATCTCTTTCGGAAAACCAAATATCCTGCGAATTGCGGATCTCGTTGTATTTGGTATTTTCAGGATGATTTTGGCAAATATAAAACAACAAATCGCCATCAGCAGAGATGGTGGGTCTTAATTCCGGTAAATCTGAATTGATTTTGGTACCTAGGTTTTCAACTTTCAGGATGGTTTCGGCGGTGATGATATTTTCTTTTTGAGCCTTCAGCGCCACGCCCAAAGAATCTGTGTACGTTGGCTGAGCCTGCGCTGCCAAATATTGCAGGCAGGCGAATAGACATAAAAGTAGAAGGGCTTTTTTCACGGATGGATAGTTTTCTAAAGTAGAACGAAAATTATTGGTTTGTAATATACTTTGCAGGGATTATTTTATTGATGAATGGGTAGGTTGAGGGGAATTGATGAATGGGGTGATTGTTTGAATAACAAAAGAAGTTAGAAGGAATAGTTTTTTGGATTAGGGATCGTAGATGTCTATAAGTATTGGGTTTGACTCTATTTATTTTTTTTGGCTCCCTAATGGCGGGATTTTCCACATGATGCGATCCTTCGGCTATGCTCAGGATATAACAAAAAAATTAAGTGTCTGCTTGATTACATCAGGCAAACATGGCCATTTATAAGGTCGGCAGCGAGCCGAGCTTGCCAAGGATCTTACCTAAGCATATGCATATTTTACTAAAACCTTTGTGGACAAGGCGTTCCCTTCATCCTGAAATCTGCATCACATCTTTCATCAGATTTTATGCCTTTGGAAGTGAGCGTTTCCCAAACAAAAGAACCTTCTGCACTACCTGCACTTCTGGAGAAACCTAATTTACCCGTGGTGGCATCGTAAGCCATGCCCACTCTTATCCGCTCGGTTTCATTGTAGCGCCGGTCAAACAGATCGAGGCTGAGCGTTACTACAAAGGCATCGCTGTTATTAAAGTTCATATTGGTACGATACCAGGCACCAATCGCCATCCGTTCATTTTTATATTCACATCCAAAACCGGTAGATGTATTCTGGGCCTGTTTATAAATCAACACACTTGGCAATAGATAAGAATCACCGGCTTCATCAAGATTCAGTTTGTAACGGGTGTATCCAAACCACTTGCGGGGTAACTTGCTGTAAATATTTGATGTTAGTGATTCGTCTGGCTGGTTGATGTGATGAGCGCCGCCACCAAACATCCAGTTTTCCCGATAGTAAAAAATAAAACCTGCGGCAAAATCTGCAAAATATTTATTGTTGTTAAGCGCCCGGTCTACACCCGAAACCGAACCGGGGATAATACCGGTATTATCTATCTGGTCAGAAAAATATAGTTTGTTATAATTAACTCCCCGGTTACCTACACCAGCTTGCAAACCCAGATGGAGCCTGCTGCTGGGCATACACAACGCATAGGAATATTGGGCGCTTAAACTATTTTTTGACAAGTACCCTTCTTTGGAACTGCTCAACAATAACCCAACACCACCATGTAATTTTTTCACATAACGATCTACGCCCACCGCCGCATATTGCATGGAGGAAGGAACGTTTACAAAGTGCCGTTTATAACTTGCTGTAAAACGAAGGTCCATTTCGCCGTTTCCTGCTGAAGCGGGGTTGAGTGTTAGTGGCGAATTAAATGCCTGTGAGAAAAAAGGATCCTGGGCAAATGCTTTTAATCCAAACAAAACCAGGCAGGTCAGTAAATATTTTTTCATGGTATAATATTTTTATAAACGATAATTGTATTTGTTTCTAATGAACAATCGATTTCATTAGCATCTGTATTTCACTGTTGCCCATAGCTAAAAAAGTACAAGTGAGTGACACAACGATGTTGATTAGGGGTTTGTCGCTGGTTAAAAAAGTCTGTTCAATTTAACCATTTAATGTCGTTGCCCTAAGAATGGTTGGTGATACTCCAACGCCAACCGCAGCCCCGACATTGACCCCATTGACCATTTAATGTCGTTTACTCAAGTAATTGATTATCATAATTTATACTATTCAATACTATATTATTTAGCATTCTATGAGCATTTACGGCCTCGAATAAAAAGTGCTAGAAATTTTCAACATAAGCCGTTAAAAAATCAAGGCTGTTTGAGCCGGGCATAAGTTTTATATCATTGAACTACTGGCGGCGTCCCGAAAGCTTTCGGGATCCTTGATTTTAGGCTTATGTTGAAAATTTCAGCCTTTTTATTCGCAGCCTTGATTTTTTTTGTTTCTTTTTTGTATCAAGACAAAAAAGAAAATAGAATCTACGCAAATATGAAATTCTAACACCTTAAGTAAACGAAATTGATTGACCATTCACCTCATTATTTCACCACCGTAATCGTACCAGCCTTTTTGTATTTTGCTTCGCCCGGATAAATCATTCCGATCCATTCTGAACCGTTCAAAAATTTAGCGTCAATCCGCCACACATATACATCCTGCTGCACAATGGTTCCTTTAAACTTTCCATCCCATCCCTGCGTGGGCGAGCCTTTGCTATCCAGTGCTCTTGTTTCAAAAATCAGTTCATTCCAGGTGGTATAAATCTGCAACCGATACTCTTTAAGACCTACACCCTTTGGTATAA
Organism: Ferruginibacter sp.; assembly: GCA_041740215.1. Lineage (GTDB taxonomy): Bacteria > Bacteroidota > Bacteroidia > Chitinophagales > Chitinophagaceae > Ferruginibacter. The sequence goes on along the minus strand of JBGSMI010000073.1, from coordinate 7,726 downwards.
ATTCCCGGAGGTTCGATTGAATGCAGGACGGGCAAATCGCATTCGGCACATACAAATAACCGGGAAAGCCGTCTATCCTTGCAATTTTAATGGTGGTATCTGCACAGTTGGTAACCGTATCCAACACTATTAACTGAATAGGATAATTGCCGGTATCGGTGTACTTATGGGTTACATCACGGGTGGTTGCAAAACTGCCATCGCCCAGCGACCAGAGGTATTTATACCGGGCACTGTTAAGCGTTAGATTATTAAAACTGAAAGTGTAATTGGGTACTGTAATAACTGGCGTTGGACTGATGAAGAAATCTCCATCCGGTTTTGGTTTAGCCAATACCAGGTTTGCTTTTACAGCAGAATCTTTACAACCAAAAGTGCTGTTGGCAACCAATTTAACCGTGTAGGGTACTGCATTGGGCGAAAATGATTTTGCAGGATTGGTAGCATTGCTAAAACTGCCATCTCCGAAACTCCAGGTATAGTTTGCTGCATTACTACTAAGGTTGGTAAACTGCACCCTGGCGGTATCGCAGGCAACGGTTTGATCAACAGAAAAATTCACCACTGGTTTTAATGAAACCCTCACCACCTGGCTGGTAGTGTCGGTGCAGGTTCCGTCACTGGCTATCAGGTTAATTGAATATTGCCCCTGGGTAGTATATAGATGTGTTGGATTGCTGAAAAGGCTATTGGGCGTGCCATCGCCCCAGTTCCAGGTATAGGTGCTGGCCCCGGTGGTTAAGTTGGTGGTGGCAACATTTAATACACCCGTACAGCCCAATGTATCGCTTAACCGGAAGGCGGCTTTTGGCCTAGCCCTTGAAGTAAAGCTCACTCTAAAAGTATCCGGTTTGCATCCATAAATATTATCAGCAATCAAACTGATGGTGTAAGGCGTTGCACCTTGTGTGATAACAATTACAGGATTGGCTGCGGTATCAACCAGCACGCCATTCAGCAGCCAACGATAACTGGTAGTGTAGGTAGAGGCATTTGAAATGATTGGTCGGAATGGTACACAATTATTGAAATTGCTGATGCTGAATTGTGCTTTTGCCAAAGGGTTCATATTGAGAGTTGCAATGGCCGTGTCGCTGCAACCAACAGTATTGGAAACAATGAGCGAAGTAGTATAAATTCTTGGTAAAATGGCAGCGGGCAACACATTGTAGCGGTGTATAAAATTTGCCGTAGTTGCTATCAATGCATTATCAACAAGCCAGCGATAACTGATTGGATCGGTTCCATTGTAAGTAGTGGTATTGACATAATTAATGGCAGTATCTCGTGTGCATATTGAAAGATCAGATGGCGCAAAGGATGCCACTGCTTTGCCTCTTACCGTAAAGAATACGATGGTGCTATCTGTGCAGCCTTGTGCATTTACTGCTACCAGTTTTGCATAAAAACTACCCGGTTTTTTAAATACATATTGGGATGTAATTGAGTTGGAAGTGATGATTGTTGGTGTAGCCGTGCTATCATAAAAATACCAGGTAACCGCTTCGTTGATGATGCCTGTGGCGGATACATTTAGCGTAAAAGGTGCACAATTAATCACCTTGATATTTGACTGAACGGATACGACTGGTTTTGCTAAAACGATCACCGGTATGGCAAGCGTGTCGAGGCAAACAGTACCGGAAGCATTGCTTCTTTCTGCCCGCAGTAAAATATTATAATTGCCAGCAACGCTGTATACATGCACTGGATTTAGACCTCCGCTTGTTGTTCCATCGCCCCAAAACCAACGGTAGTTGGTGGCATTTAAAGAAATATTATTGACCCGAATCGTATCACCCTCACAATAGACTCGAGTATTGGTATTGAATGCGGCGATCGGTTTGGCATATACATTTATTTCCCGGTAAACAGTGGTGTCACTGCAACCATTGGTAATATCCACCGATACGGTAAATACGCCTGGATTGGAATATTGGTGAACAACCGCACTTTGGTTATTGTTGGTGACTTCGGTAGCGGTATTGTCACCAAAATTCCAGGTAAATTTTGTACCACCGGAGCTATTGTTGCTAAACAGTACAATATGCGGCGCACATCCAAATAACTGCGAACTGTTTACATTGATTAATGGCTTAATAATGTTTGGTGCAATCCGGATGTTGATGGACTGTGTGTCTCTGGCACATTCGTTTTCAGCAATTAGGCGAATGGTCAATGTGTCAATTAAACTACCAGTATTGTAGGTATGATTTAGGAGGCCATTTGTAAAGGTGGTATCCTTTTTACCATCTCCAAAATCCCAATAATATTTATTGGGGCCTCCGGGTGAAGTATTGTTGATTTGCACGGTAAATGGCGAACAACCAAACGTAGTATCCAGCCCAAATCTGGCTTTTGGATTCGATCTCACTTTCACACTGTCCCGCCAAACGGTAGTGTCGCAACCGTTGTAGGCTTTCAAAGAAACCTGATAGGTAGTATCATTGAAAAAAGGGCTGCTGTTGAAGATAATTTTACCCGGCTGCATCAAATTGGTTTTTGTCCCATTGCCAAAATCCCAGAAATATTGAATGCCGCTGTTGAGTATGCTGGAGGTATTGGTAAATGTTACAGGCAACGGTCCGCAACCAGCGCTGGTATCTTTAAAGAACCTAGCAACGGCAGTGATTACCGTTACAAACTGTTGTTCGATACTATCGGGCTTACAACCGAATTGACTGGTAGTTTTTAATTGGATGATTACTGTATCAGCAGGATTTGTAATGGTATAGCCTGGGAAGATGCCGGTGGAATTACTGCCAAATAAGATGCCATCAGCGTACCATTGGTATTGGCCGTTTCTATCCGGGAAGGCATTTACATTGATGGCCGTTGAAAGATTAAAGGGTGCACAGGAAGTGATGGTACTGGATGTAAACGACGCCTGCGAATTTTGACGAATTGTAATTTTTACAGGGATACTACTATTGCCTTGTGGACCACTGCACAAAACAGTTGTAGCAATTCTTCGGTAAAAAGTAGTCTGCGTTAAAACCGGTGGCGTATAGTTTAAGTTTTCTTCTCCCGCAATGTCCGTCCAATTGGTACTATCCAAACTCATTTGCCATTGATAGGCAGGCGTTCCGTTTCCACCAGTTGCTACCTGCCCAATTAGGATTGCAGGTTGAGTATTGATACATACGGATTGATTTGAAGCAATGATATTGTTTGTAATATTGGCAGCTACATTCATCACAACAGTATCCTTATCAATACAGGAACCTGATCCAATGGTGTACACCAGCGAATAAGTGCCTGGGGCCGATGGAGTAAAGATTCCCGTAGCTGTTACCAGCGGAGAACCAGACCAGGAGCCACCAGCAGGTAATCCAACTAAAGTGATGCTGTTGATATCCTGACAAACAATTTTGTCGATTCCTGCATCTGCTATTGGCGGATCAATTACGGTTACAAAAATACTATCGGCCTTGCTACATTGATTAATAGCAGCCGTATATTTTAACGTATAAATTCCATTGCCGGATAACTGCGGATTGAATAAACCGGTAGTGGATACATTTGTGCCAGACCATAAGCCACCAGCAGGTGTTCCGGTAAACTGTACTATAGAGGTATTATTACAAACCGTACTGTCATTCCCAGCATTTACAATGGGGTAGGGTTGAATGGTGACCGTCACTTTTACAGTATCTGAACAACCATTTGTTGCAAGTCCTGCTACTTCGTAAATGGTAGTTGCAGTTGGCGTTGCCATCACAGTATCTGCATTGCTAAGATTCAAACTTACTGCCGGCGACCAGGTATAACTGGCTGCTCCGCTTGCTGTCAACTGAACGTTGAGTCCTTCGCAGATATTTGCACTTGCAGGATTTGCAATAACAACTGGTCTCCGTTTAACTGTGACCAATACAGTATCGGTTGAAGAACAATTGGCACCGGCCGAAGCTGTAACTACGTAGGTATAAACCGAATCAGGATTACTACCGGTATAGGTTAAACTTACAGCAGGTGTCGCAATATTTGGATTACTTAAACCCGTTGTGGGTGTCCATTTGTACACAATACCAGCTACTCCGGTTGTTCCAATAATGATAGATGATTTGCTGCATAAATCCAGATCAGGACCGGCATTGGCAGTAGGTGGCGCAATTATATTTACAGCCGTATTTTCTGAAGTAGTACCACATTCATTTATTACGCTTAATTGGATTGGTTGAGTGCCCAATAAACTATATCCGATGTTGCCTGGAATAAGTGACGAAGAAGTTGATGGCGTGCCATTCGTAAATGACCAGCTATATTGTAAGGTGCTATCGGCATAACAACCGGAAACAACCGCCGAGGGCGAAATGGTATAATTGGCGCAAATACTGTTAATGGTATTGATGGTAAGCTTCGGTTTTCCTTTTACAGTAAACGTATCTGTTTTAGTAGCATTTGGACAGGAGAAATTTGTTCCGATGGCAGTAGTGGTTAACCTTATCACATACTTGCCCGGTTGCGAAAAATTTAACTCCGGATTTTTAGAAGTAGCACTGGTGCCATTCGCAAAACTGAAATTGTTTCCGGTAGTACCGCAACCCAATGGATCCAGATAAGTAACTGCCCAGTCGTAGGTGTCACCGAGGCAAAGACCAGCGGGGGATGTATTGGTGATAACTGTATTACCCGTAATACAAGCTGTTTTATTAGTCATGGTAAACGAAGCCTGTGGTGGGTTGCGCACACAAATAGTTTGTGTAGTGCTGTCAAGTCCACACCTTTCGTTAAATATATAAAGCTTTAAAGTATAGGTACCTGGTGTGGTGAAATTTGCATTTAAAAAGGAGGTTCCGGATGTCCAGATGAAACCATTGGACGAGCTGCCATTGAGTGAGCCAAGCGTGCCCGCACTGAGCGTGAAGCCGGTAGCCGGTGAAATAGTCCATACTTGTTTTCCAGCATTGGTGCAGGTAGAATTGCCTCCACCAGTGGACGTGACCACGCCACCATAAATGGAAGTGCTGCGAATGGAAACATTGCTATTGGTACAAACCGTATTACTCGGCAGCACGGCAATAGAAGCCCTCGGCTTGCTGGAAACATAAATGGGGATTACACTTACACTGGTTAAATCACAGGGATTTTCAATATTTAATGTGGCACTAAAAGAATTATTAAATTGAAGCGTACCATTGCTACTGGTAGTTCCGCATGAGGAATAGGTAAAAAAGTGCGTAATGGTATCTGGTGGTGGATGCGTAAATATTTGTGGTGGACTGCCATCATTGATGGTAACCTTGTAAATGGTTCCGGGTGAATTATTCTGATATCCGGTGATTACGAACCGCAGCGAATCTGGTGCACAGATATTGGTGTTGCCCAAACTGCTAAAACCACCTGCGGGGTTGGTTCCTAAGAAAACGATGTAATTTCTTATACCAATACATCCATCCGGTCCGGTTACTTTTATGCTTAAATTTTTTGAACCAATGGTATAAGTATGCTGAATGACGCTTGTTACCGGCCAGCTTGTAAATGTACTATCTGGCGAGCCATCTCCCCAAACAATGGTGTAGCTTACATTGGTAGCAATGGTGGCAGATTGGTTAACGAACTTATAAATAAAAGAAGGTAAAATAGTACAGACTTTAAAAGTGGAAGTTTGCGACACGTAAGTAACTCCCGGATCACCATTCCCAATAGAAGCATCGGGTGTTTTATTTATTGTTACGGGTTTTGAAACGGAATCTTTACATCCAAAAGAGTTGGTTGCTATTAGCTTTACATTGAAAACCTGTGTGCCGTTTGGAGGAGCAACGGCACTTAAAAACTGGTGCGTTGGACTAACAGTAGTTGTACTGCTGCCATCACCGAAACTCCATTGGTAGACATTTTGTGTGCCCGTGGAGCTATTGATAAAGGCTACCGGAATATTCCCACATTCGTTGTTTGGATTGAAAGTATAATTGACTACTGGCTTAGTATCGGTTACCCGTATCATTATATACAGTGAGTCGCTGGTATTATTATTAGAAATAAACAGGATAGTGCTATCAACCCCATTGGTGTTATATACAACCGATTGTTGATTAAAGCCTAGAGCTGTGGCAGGCGTTCCTAATTTAAATTTCCAGTTAAGCGTGGTGGCTCCGGTGGAAGTACTTTGATAATTCAATGAACTTCCTCTGCAAACATTGATGGTGTCTCCCTGCGTAACTACCCGTCCATTTACCCGCATGCCAGCAAATAATTGTGCAGAAGATTTAACAGAAAAAAACAAACATACCAGCAGAATAGATAAAGGGTAAAAAAAATATTTCATGCGAATGATAAATACAGTTAATTGGTAAAAAGCCCTGCCAAAGGAATTGTTTGTCGTTTTTAAAAATAAATATACAGAATTGTTTTTATAAGATGGTCGTGGGTGGATGATATTGCTGATACCTTTTTATTAAATGGTCGTGTTTTCTGTTTTTCATCTGGAATGCCATGCATAACCTAATCACAAAATACGCTAATACATAATTCATATAGATAAAATAGAAATAAGTAGAGATTGCTTTTTTGCTAGACAGGATTTAATAGCAAAATTATGTTTCCTACTTAAATAGCATAGGTTTATAGATTTACCGGGTGAGCCACCTTTTAGGAGGTGACCCACCCTATCAGTTTTTGGGTGGGTCACTCCTTAAAGAGTAGCTCACCCCGGAAAAAATCTGGCGAATAAAAAATAGTTTAGCTTTTTTAGATACACCGGGTGAGCCACCTTTTAAGAGGTGACCCACCCTTTTGTTTATTATTAACTAAAAAAACCGAAGCATCCAGCTTCGGTTTTTCAAGAATAAAAAATCTGATATTTTACTCTATTATTCCTTCCAGCGCTAGCAAAAATGCATATTCTCTGGCCTTATCTTTTAATGGTTTGTATCTGCCCGAAGCACCACCATGACCTGCTTCCATATTGGTATATAAAAATAATTGGTTCTTGTCCGTCTTCATCACACGAAGCTTTGCAACCCATTTGGCTGGTTCAAAATACTGCACCTGGCTATCGTGTAAACCGGTTGTCACCAGCATATTGGGATAGGACTTTTTTTCTACATTGTCATAAGGTGAATAGGATTTCATGTAATCGTAACTTTCCTTATTGGCTGGGTTGCCCCATTCATCGTACTCGTTGGTAGTGAGCGGAATGGATGCATCGCTCATGGTAGTAACTACATCTACAAAAGGTACCGCTGCAATAATACCATTCCATAGGTCGGGCCGCAAGTTGGCTATGGCCCCCATCAACAATCCGCCGGCACTGCCTCCATTGGCATACAGGTGTTTGGTGGAAGTATATTTTTCGGCAATTAAGTATTCAGCGCAGTCAATAAAATCGGTGAAGGTGTTTTTCTTTTTCATCATTTTCCCATCTTCGTACCAGTACCTGCCCAGCTCCTGTCCGCCACGGATATGCGCAATGGCAAATACAAAACCCCGGTCGAGTAAACTAAGCCTTATGCTGCTGAAATATGGATCGGAACTGATGCCATAAGAACCATACGCATACAGCAATAGCGGACTATTACCATCTTTCTTAAATCCTTTTTTGTACACAATTGAAATGGGCACTTTTGTTCCGTCCTTAGCTGTTGCAAACAGGCGCTCTGTTTCGTATTGCTTAGGATCATAACCTCCCACTACTTCCTGCTGTTTCATCAGGGTGGTTTTTTTGCTCACCATATCGTAATCATACACAGAATTGGGCGTTGTCAATGACGTATAATTGTACCGC
>JBGSMI010000070.1:0-5592 GCA_041740215.1 Ferruginibacter sp. | reverse complement strand
TCTCTTGCCATACAGTCTTCAAGCTCTGTATGCTGCCTGGCATCCCGTATTAAAAAATCAATCTGAAACCGTAACCCATAATACTTACACATCGTCATTACCTCCATCGCAATATCTGTACTGATGATAATTTCCGGCTTTCTCTTTTCACCATAATAAATAAATGCAGCAAGTACTGTTTGTTTTAACAGCACACAATAAACAACTCCGGCATACACTTTCATTTGTTCATTACTGTAGCAGCAAGCAAGCCTGCGCTTGTCTATGCGGCTGTATTTATTTTACCACCATGCTGCTTTTTTCTGCCCCTGCCTGTTTTTTGTTTGCCTTTAAAAACATACATCAGGTTGGCGTCGCTACGGGCTTTGGTAATAATATGCAGCCCTTGTTTAAGTAAAGGATTGATGAAATCCTTTTTCATAAAATAACCATCCACCGCCAGATAGGTGGTGACAGACAGTATTTTACTGATACGCTTTTCTATTACTGCTGCATAATGGTTCACCAGTGTTTGGCTTTTTTCTTTCAATACTATTGGCGATGGGGTTTGTACAGCTTCTCCATGAAGGGCTGTGCCGGCAGCTACATCTACAAAAGCAAGGCAGCCTATTTCTAAACCTTTTAATGCCCGCTGCTTACGCCACTCCAAAACATACCAGGCCCATAAGTTTGTTTGCCATTCTTGCTGATGTACGAAGGATCAACGACGGCTATTATTTCGTTGCCGCAATGTTGCTTCACCAACTGAAAATTAAAACTAAACCAGTCAAAGAACTTTCTGAAACCATTGCGGTAACTCTTTTCTGTCATGCTGCCCCAGCGTTCCATATTACTGAACACATACCGGCAGTTCATCCCAAGCCATAATGCTATAAGAAGTCGCCAACAGAGCCTCTTTTGTGATTATCTCTTATTGAAGAATTGATTGTTGCCATTAACCGGGTTAAATTAAAATATTTTAAAAGGCCATGTCAAAACTATCCCAATTATTTTCTCAAATAAGTTTTCCGCTAAATTTTATTTTTCGAAAAATGAATTGAAATGCCTAATATAATGTTCCTTGAAAAACTGGTCTTCTCCAATAACACTTTTCAAACCATGCAACCCAATGAGGTGCTAACGCTACTTTGCAATACTGGCAAGAGTTCTGGAAGGAGTAAAAAAGAAAAGAGCAGCGGTAATGCTGCTCTATCCTGTGTGGTGACCGCGTTAGGATTCAAACCTAAAACCTTCTGATCCGTAGAAGGATAAAATTCTTTATTCAGCTTTACTTGGTTTAACTGATTTTAATCTAAAGTATTAGAGTTCAATTTGTTGCATGATTATTGCTTTTTTAGCTTAATGGCATTTTACAGCCGTTTAACTGTGGTTTGTTTGCAAATTGTTTGCAAATTTTTGAAGGGAAAGATTTTGTGAAAATGAAAAATTATCAGTTATGTCAACAACATTATGCATTCTCCTCGATACCAGGAGGATTAAGAAATCAAAGAAATATCCTGTTAAGTTAAGGGTTACTTTTGAACGGCTTACCGAGTATTATCAATCCATCTTTGATTTATCAAAGGAGGAGTTTGATAAACTGACAGCCTCAAGAATAAGCAATGAACTGCAATCCATTCGGGATAAATTAAAGGATATTGAAAGAACCGCCGAAAATGCGATCAATGAATTAGAACCTTTCAGTTTTGCTGATTTTGAAAAAGATTTCATACAAAATAATAATCTTTTTAAGCAAAGAAAATTAAAGCCTGTACTGCCTTCACAAAATACAAATGAGTTCGACTACTCTCCTTTTTACAAAAAGTTTCCGATACTACTTGAAGAGCATAAGAAGCCCGGTACCATTTCAATCTCTTATCTGGCATTTATCAAAAAAGTTTTAAGGGAAGGCCGTATCTGTACTGGTATAAATTATCATTGCAGCTATGTATCACTAAAGAAATTTCGTGGTGATGTCCGCTTTTCAGAAATTACTGTTTCTTATCTTAATGAGTACGAAAGCTGGTTAAAAAACCAAAGTATTTCTAAAACCACTGTTGGTATGTATCTCAGGCCGCTGCGTTCTATTTTCAATGAAGCTATCGAAGAGGGTATTATAAAAAGAGAAAAGTGTTATCCTTTTGGAAGGCGCAGGTATTGTATACCAGCTTCAAAAAATACCAAGAAAGCTCTTGACTTAGACGACATTAAAAAGATATACTATTATAAGTGTGACCCAGAACTTGAAAGTGAAGAAAGAGCAAGGGATTATTGGTTGTTCAGTTATTTCGGAAATGGGATGAATGCAAAAGATATTGCCTGCTTGAAAAATAAAAACATTAATGACAGCTATGTGATTTTTGAACGTTCAAAAACAGAACGGGCTATGCGTAGTGAGCCCAAACCAATTACTGTTTTTTTAACGGATGACATGAAAGCCATTATTGAAAAATGGGGTAATAAAGACAAGTCTCCGGGCAATTTTATATTCCCTGTTTTGGAGGCCGGGATTACGCCATTACGACAATATGAACTCGTACAGCTATTTGTTAGTTTCATTAACGATTGGATGAAACGTATCCTGAAAAAATTGGGTATTGATAAAAAAGCCACCACCTATGTAGCAAGACATACCTTCTCTACTGTACTAAAACGTTCCGGCGCCAGCACAGAATATATACAGGAAGCTTTGGGGCATAGTGATGTAAAGACAACTGAAAATTATCTTGACAGTTTTGGCAAAGATGTAAAAAGGGAATTTGCACACCGGCTTAGTTCTTTTAAGAATGAAGAAATGGCAAAAGAGGGGTTTATTGAGTAAGTGAAATCTTCAAAATTTAAATCAAACAAAATGAAAAAGAATAAAGATGTGCCAACTCTAAATACACTTGAAAATTTGGCAATTACCATTCAGGATACAAATACTTTTTTCCTGGATAAAGTTCAAAGGCATGTGAATACTGCTTTAACACTTCGTAATTGGATTATCGGTTTTTACATTGCAGAGTACGAACAGTCTGGTAAAGACCGGGCGGATTATGGTAAACAACTTTTTAAAGCCATCGCTGAAAGTCTCATAAAAAAGGGGCTGAAATCAATCAGGGAAAGGCATTTATACCTTTGCAAAGACCTGTATAAAGCTTATCCTCAGATTTTGCGGACAGTGTCCGCAAAATCGTATTTGATTGATTTTCAGTACTCTGCAATTCTGCGGACACTGTCCGCAGAATTGGGCTCTGACGAATTTCAGGCAGATATGAATCAATTGCTCACCAATCTTACCTTTTCCCATTTTATAGAGCTTTTAAAGACCGATACAGACATTAAACGCCGTTTCTATGAAGTTCAGGCTATTCAGAATAATTGGGGCGTGAGAGATCTAAAACGAGCAATTGAAAGCCTTTTGTATGAAAGAACCGGACTTAGTTCCGATAAGGAATCTACCCTTAAAAAACACATAGTCCAAAATGATTGGAAACCTGAAGATGTATTTCGTAATACTTATTTGCTGGAGTTTCTTGGGTTGGAGGAAAAGCCATCTTATAGTGAATCTGATTTGGAAGAAAGTATCATCACCAACCTGCAGAATTTTCTAATTGAAATGGGAAGGGGTTTTTGTTTTGAAGCCAGACAAAAGAGAATAACGTTTGATAATAAGCATTACCGAATCGACTTAGTTTTTTATCACAGAATATTGAAAACGCATATTCTACTGGACCTGTTATGTTGTGCACAACATAACAATTCATATGTTGCGAAGCCAGTTATGTGTTGTTGATTCATTCTGCGCTAAATTTAGTAATTCTATATTGTTATTAGACAACATAATTTTAACACTCCTTACTGTAGCTTCTTTTATAATTCAGACGTACCATATTTAAACTTGATGTATGGTGGTTACGTTAGAAGAAATATGCAAACGTTCCTATTATAGAGAAAGGCATATTCATACTCCTTTGCTTACGGAAAGACTTCAATACCTTCAATATTGGGCTGACCGAAATACACCGCTTCATTCGCTTCAATCTATTGCACAATACCTTTTACGAATAGTTGAATACCTGCATTTGGAAAATGGCGGTATCATCTCTTTGGCTCAAATAGAGAAATCTGCAACTGACTGGGCAAATTATCAATATAATCACCCTCAAAAAAAAGCTGCCTTTTCAAAAACGGGCAAGAGACGTTTCATATGGTATTCGATAGACTGGCTGAAGAAGCTTAACCGGTTAGAAATGTTACCCCAGGAAAGAGTTCCATTATTTAATAAAATATTTGAACGGAGCAAAGCACTACATCGTCAAATTGAATCACCCTTACTGGATAAACGATTAATGTATCTGCAGCTTTTGGCTGATGCCGGAGCCAAAGACTCATCGTTAAGACACGTGGCACAATACCTATTGGTAATTATGGATTACCTCAGATTTTTTGAATTGAGGATAGTTTCTAAAAAAGAAATTGTTACCGCTGCAGAAACCTGGGCAGGAATAACACCGATTGCCCGGAAGAAAAAAAATGATTTTTCTGAATTTTCTAAAGCACGGTTCATTCGTGATGCTTCACGCTGGCTTGAAATGCTCGGTTGTCTAAAAAAAGAAATTGAGCCTCCTGTTCCGTTTAAAGAGCAACTTGATAAATACATTGATTATATGCGGCAGGAACAAGGCCTTTCTGAAATGACTATTTCCGGAAGATCTTCTGTACTGAAAGATTTTCTCGAAAAAATTAACGTGAAAAAGAAAACACTTGCATCAACTTCACCGGTAATCATTGATGAAGTGTTGGTGGTAAAGTCAACTATAGATGGCTACTCAAGAAGATCTGTACAAACTTACGCTTCATCAGTCAGGTCTTTTTTAAGGTATGCAGAAAATCAGGCTTGGTGCCCGATGGGTTTAGCAGATTCAATCAAGGCACCACGGGTATATGTGGATGAATCACTGCCTTCTTCTCCTTTTTGGGACGATATAAAAAAAATATTAGTAAGCAGCAAGACGGATCGGCCAACCGATATTCGTGATCATGCTATCTTAATGCTGCTGTCCGTTTATGGTTTGAGATGCAGTGAAGTTATTCATCTGCAATTGAAAGATCTTGATTGGGAAAACGAAATTCTTTATTTAAAAAGGATCAAAAGATCAAAACCACAGGTATTCCCACTTACCCAAACTGTTGGTGAAGCGATACTGCGTTACATAAAAGAAGTAAGGCCAAATAATTGCCGGTTAAACCAGGTTTTTATTTGCAGACGATCACCTTATCGACCTTTATCTACCAGTGCTGTTTACAGAATCGTCAGTATCAGACTAAAGCCATTAGAGCTAAAATTAAAACATCATGGCCCACATGCATTAAGGCACGGATGTGCTACTCATTTAATTAATGAAGGAATATCCTTAAAAGAAATAAGCGATCACCTCGGGCATCAGGCAGTAGAAACCACACGAATTTACACAAGGGTTGATCTTACGAATTTGCGTAAGGTTGCAGAATTTAAATTAGAAAGTTTATTATGAAACTTGAGCAACTCATCAATCAATATATCTGTTACAGAAAATCATTGGGTGAAAAATTTAAAACCAATGAAACATATTTAAGAGCTTTCTGTAA
>JBGSMI010000075.1:0-15329 GCA_041740215.1 Ferruginibacter sp. | reverse complement strand
GCCAGGTGTCGGTCAACAAAAAATAACCGCAAGCCCCCGTTACTATCTTTTTAATGCGGGCGTTTTTGTGGGGAGTGGTGGGTACTCTCCTGAATGTTGTACGCTGCTTTATTGTCTGGCTTTAATATTTTTTATAATTTTCCGGAGAGTGATATCATCTACAGAATCCAGGTCTGCTTTATCGTAAATGGTCAATAGATAGACTTCCTTATTTTCAGTAACAACATAAGTAATAACTCTTGCTCCGCCACTTTTTCCTGCGCCTTTACTTTTAATTGCAATTCTGATTTTAAAAGTACTGTTTCCAAGTGATGTTCAGACATTAGGAATTGTCTGTAAAAGTAACGAAAGCTCGTTCAATTCATTTTTGAGGGATGGGGGCTTTTTTATGAGGCGCTTAGCTTCTTTCTTAAATTTTTCAACTGGGATAACACTATTGCTCATTAAGAAAATCGTTTAGCGTTTGCTTTTTGACTGTTGATTTTCTTAATTGCGCAACTTCTTCAAAGGCTTCCTTTAAGTCAGTTTGTATTTTAAAAGTCTGTTCGTATTTTTTTAGTCTGGTCATTAATTTCTCCCAATCTGTTAATGGTATCTGAACAGATTGGGTTTTACCCGTGCTATCACTAACGTATTGAACTGCGATTTTCATAGGTCAAATTTAGGTTTTTTTGACAAAAAGGAGATGTCGAATTGGGTTGTCTTTCTCTATAATAAGGTTACCATTTTTGGGTGTTAAAATTTGGTTCAAGTTATTGTTTTTTAGCCGGAAAATTGGTCAGCTTGAAAAATCTGTAAGTGGATTTTTTTAACCTTATCAACATGCCTGTCTTTTGCTATACTGCTTTTTTTTATCTAGCTAGTATGCCAGGTGTCGGTCAAAAAAAATAACCGAAAGCGTCCAATAACAGCTTTTTGATGTGGGACTTTTTCGTGGGTTGTGAAGGGAATTCTTCTGCATGTTTGGCGGCAGAGTTATTTGGTCGCTAATTTGGGAAGCCCAACGGTTCTTAACACCTCATTTGCTTTGTCCACTTTGTCTTGAAAAATTGGCATAGATTTATATTTTTCCAATGAATTGTCGATGCGGACGATTGGTATTTTTTTGTCGTTTAACTCTTTTATTGTTTTCATATCGTTATAATATTTGTTTGATAAAATTAAATTATTTTCCGCCTTACCAAAAAAGCCGTGAAATCTATTTCTTTCGTAAAATCTTCCCACTCGCCATCCAGTAGCCCAAATACTGAAAAATCTTGTTTTACTTCGTCAAAATGTTTGGTAATTCCCATTCTATAAAGTCGTGTCCTTGATTTTGTACTACCTGTAGCATAAACCCACGCTTCATTTTCTTGTTCTGTAAATGAATATACTGCCGAAACAACTGTTGCTAAAACTTGTTCGCTGTCGCCATTGTTTGAAACAACTGTGTCATCAATTTCACCTGTTTCTAAGTTTTTGTCACCAAATGCAAGGTTATAAAAGCCTTTCAAAGTGGTTTCACTGAATTTAATGAGTTTAGGGATTTGTCCTTTCGGTCCTTCGCTTATAAATTCAAAAACCATTAAAGATTTTTCAGCCTTGAGTTCATAACGTGGTAACTTCATTTTCCTTTCTAATTACTTGTCTGTGAAGTTACTATTTTTCTGTCATGGCTGAATGTCGAAGAGTGGTTGTGTCTTGCCCTGAAAAAGGTTAACCATTTAGGTATGATTGTAATTTGGTTCAGGTTATTGTTTTCTCACCGGAACATTGGTCAGCTTAAAAAATATTTAGGTGGATTTTTTTAACCGCGTCAACATGCTTATCTTTTGCTAAGCGGTTGTTTGTTATTTAGCTGGTATGTTCAGTGTTGGTTAACAAAGAATAATCCAAAATATATCTTTTTAATGCGGAGCTTTTTTGTGGAGGCTAGCGGCTATTTTTCTTAATGTTATGCGGTCGTTTTTTTCTTCGCTGTTAATATTGTGTGTATTTCAATTTCGGAGTTTGATTTTTCATACTTCACTCTAAATATTTTCGTTTCGGCAAATTTGTTTTCAATTAGTTGTTCAGTTAGGTCGTCTAAATTATGAAAATGAAAATATACTCTGTCACCGCTACTTCCAACTTGAAAGCCAGATTTAATTGGGTCGCCTTCTACGAAACTTAAATATATTAATCCATTTTCATTCAGTAATTTGTAGCAGTCAGCAATAAGTTTTACACAATCAGTCTGTGATAGATAAGGTAAACAAAAGCCACAAACTATTCCATCATATTTTGCTTTGAGTTCGGCAATTTTTCTACTATCCATAATGGCAAAATTTGCTGTAGGGTTGTTGCTTTTCGCAAGTTCTATCATATTTGGTGCAATGTCAATTCCTAAAATATCAAAGTCAGGTCGTTTTGCTAAAAGGTATTTTGAAATGTTCCCCGGGCCACAACCAATTTCTAATAATTGTGCTTTGTCTATCGAAATTGAATTGCAAATAAAGTCATACGTTTCATTATACAAGTCTAAGTCCATAAACTTGTCTTGATAAAGTGAAGCAACTTTATTCCAGGTTTCAAATGTTTCTTTATATCTATCCATTGTTGGGGCGTCTTCTAAAATGACGCATAACCCATAAATATACGTTCCATACTCAGGTTTCCAAAAAATGAATGCACTGATTTTTAGCCAGACGCATCTCGCCTTTGCGTATTGGTATTGCTTCGATTAAAAAAAATAGCATAACGTCGCAGCGCCTCCCTTTTCTGTTTAGTTGGTTACCTAATGCTATTAGGGTTCATACTTGGGGAGATTCGAAAATATCCGCCTTGTATCAATTGCCATAGCCTGTATCCTGTTCATTTCGCAGATAAAGCCTTAGCAACCTTAAAGGATTGTCTTTGCTCAGCATCTAAAAAATACCGATCGCATTTTTGTAGTTACAAAACCTAAACTTCACTAAAACAAATAACCCCGGGTAAAGCCTGGGGTTATTTGTTTTACAACAACCGATTGATGCAGAACACCCGTAATGATGTCCGGTTAATCCAATAATAGTTGGTTGTTGATGTAGTGTTTACCTGAAAGTTGAAAGGACCAACAGGGAGGAAAAACACAAGGGTGAAATTATTTTGTAGCAACCATGCCGGCAGCATCTGCATAGCTCTGGTTCATATTAAACACGCCTGTTTTCTTTGTCTTTGCACCTTCGGTAACAATTGATTCACCGTTTGCGAATACGGCCCTTAAGCGATAGTATGACTTGCCTCTTCTATGTTCGTTTTTGGAATCTATACATCCATAGGTACAAATGTTATTAGATTTACCGCAGGCAGAGATGGTTTCAATGGTTTCGTAATCTTTGCCATTGAAGCTTCGCTGTAGTTCAAAATAGCTGGTGTTTGTTTCTGTTGTTGTTTGCCAGCTAATAGCAACTTGTTTTTTTACCCAGCCGGTTTTAACAGATCTATCATTCGTTGATTTTATGAAAAATTTCAGGTTGTTCGCTCCGCTAATTTCAACTTTGTAGTGGAAAGTTTTGCCAGGTGCAGCCTGTGCTGTGTAAACAAAAAGGAGGGAAATAAATACTGTTAAAAATTTGCTGCTTGATTTCATAATTGTAGGTTTAAGTTGTTGGGTAATTTATTTTGAATGATAACTTGCATAGGTTGTGCCAGTCATTGAAAACCAGACCCAGTAAGGGTTTTTGTAAATGTGGCCTGGTTGTAAATTCCATGGTTTGGAAAAAGATTACATATTCTGTAACGGGTGATTTTAGGGCCTGGATTGTTGTCTATGGAGGGGTAGAAAAAGAACTACATCGGAAGTTGGCGTGCGGCTATAAAAGCATTGGGAAGCTACTGTGATTATACCTGTAGCTTTTGCGCAGTTTTCGTTTATTTGGGCTTCAAAAGAGTTATGCCATCAGAAAAATTCCATTTGATTGATATGAATTACAGAGCGGCCCTACATCATGGGCACCGTTTTTTGATGTTAAAACGGGAGTAATAAAACCACCTGAATTGCTTAAATTAACTCGGCTATTTAAAGGCCCTTTTTAAATCCGGGAAACTATTTTTATTTTAATTGCCCGCAATAATGTTCAACAGGCGCCATACACTGCACTGCATGTACAAGTTACTACTCCTGCTGCTATTAACTAAAGTAGTATTTGCTGAGTACCAATCTGCAAGTAATTAGCCAGCCATACATTATCCACAGCAAAATATAAAGGGCGTATTTAAAATTGTCGTAGCTCAATCGAGGGTTACCAACCTTTTTTAAAGTGTTTTTAGCAGAAAAGAACCTGCACAAAGTTGGCAACCCTTCCGACAATTTTAAATGCAGCAAAATATAAATGATTAAACCTCGTTAATAGCGTACATTACATACATATCCATAATAGCGCCTAGTAATCATTCCAACTTCTCTTGCACATTAGTTTAGATCCTTACCGCTGCTGTACTAACTAGTACAATATTCTATTTCATTCTGCTACTTTATAACGTTATTCTAATTTTTTTTATAAATGAGTTAATACTATAAATTATGCAAAAAAGAATTAAAACGGATAGTTTAATAACTGAAAGTGAGTTATCGATCTCCAGTATCTCAGCTATAACCGCTTATAAAAATGATTTAGCGTATAACCGCCACCTTGCTTCTATTGTTGATAGTTCAGACGATACAATTATCAGCGAATCACTTGATGGAACTATAAAAAGTTGGAATAACGGAGGCAGAAAAATGTTTGGTTATACAGCATTGGAAGCCGTAGGTAAAAATGTTTCTTTTATTATCCCACCAGATCATATCAACGAGGAAAAAGATATATTAGAGCGTCTACTGCAAAATAAAATTATCGGGCATTATGAAACGGTACGCAATAAGAAGAACGGCAAACAAATTTATGTTTCCCTTACTGTATCTCCGATTAAAGATGATGCAGGAAATATAATAGGTGTTTCTAAAATTGCAAAGGATATTACCCACCGGAAGAAGTTTGAAGCTGCATTAATTATAGCCAACAAAGAATTACTTTATCAACACGGGGAGAAGGAGAACCGGGCCGCCGAATTAGTGATTGCCAATAAAGAACTTGACTTTCAAAGTGAAGAGAAAGAAAACCGGGCCGCAGAATTAGTGATTGCGAACAAAGAACTTTTATTTCAAAATGAAGAGAAAGAAAAACGTGCAGCAGAATTAGTTTTAGCTAATAAAGAATTACTTTATCAAAACGAAGAAAAGGAAAAACGTGCTGGAGAATTAGTGATAGCGAACAAGGAACTGCTTTATCAAAACGAAGAGAAAGAAAAGCGTGCGGCAGAATTGGTTATTGCCAACAAAGAATTGATTTATCAAAATGAAGAAAAAAATAAGCAAGCAATCGCATTGGTAGAAGCTAATAAAGAATTAGAATCTTTTACTTATTCAGTTTCGCATGACCTGCGGACTCCGCTACGGGCAATCACAGGCTTTACACAGATACTATTGGAAGATTATAAAGAACAATTGGATGATGACGCACAAGACGTTTTGAACGAGGTGATTGCCAATTCAAATAAAATGGGGGAATTGATAGACAACCTGCTTGATTTTTCCCGTATTACGAAGCAGCATGTTTCAATGTGTACTATTAATGTTAAACACATGGTAGACGTTGTGATTGCAGAGCTGAAGCCGATGTATCCAAACCGGATAAACGTAAGCATAAAAAATCTGGAAAATATAAACGGCGACCGGAATATGTTGAAACAGGTTTTTATAAATCTTATTTCCAATGCGTTTAAATATACCGGTAAAAAAGATGAAGCAATGATTGAAATTGGATGTTATCGTAAAGAAGATGATTGTATTTATTATGTAAAAGATAATGGAGCAGGATTTGATATGAAGTACTATGATAAATTGTTTGGTGTTTTTCAACGGCTTCACAGCACCAGCGAATTTGAAGGAACAGGTGTTGGGCTTGCTATCATTCAAAAGATCGTAATAAAACACGGTGGTAAAGTATGGGCAGAAGGTAAAGTGAATGAAGGTGCTTGTTTTTATGTTTCATTACCTATTCGTGAAGAATAGTTAATGTGTCACCATCATGATAATAAAACGACCAATCGCTCAAACGCTTACTGTTTTAGGGTTCTTGTTCCTCTCCATTGAAGCGGGTAAGTGGGAGGTTATGCGGGCTTGGTAAGGCTTTCAGACATTGAGTCGGACAACAATATTAAAATATATAAAATGCAAGATAAAGACATACAAATTCTGCTGGTAGAAGACAACAAAGCAGATGCAATGCTTACCATTAGGGCGTTAAAGAAACATAATTTGGCTAATAATTTAGTTCATCTGATAGATGGAGCACAGGCGCTGGATTTTATTTTTGGAAAAGGTGAATATGAAGGAAGAGATATTGAGCATAAACCAAGGGTAATATTTCTGGATTTGAAAATGCCAAAAGTGAGCGGGCTCGAAGTGCTACAGGTGCTTAAGAGTGATGAGCGAACAAAGAAGATTCCGATAGTAATGATGACATCATCAAAAGCTGAAGAAGACATTATAGAAAGTCATCAATTGGGTGTAAACAGTTATGTGGTCAAGCCAGTCGACTTCGAAAAGTTTTCAAAAACCATCACTGAGCTTGGCTTTTATTGGCTTGTAATAAATCAAACGCCGCAACAATAGTTTTATACCCGGTTAGAATCGGTATTAAAATAAAAAGCAGGTTGTTACGTTGATGGAGTTACATAAAGGTTGATATAGAATAAAAAGGATGTTGAAAATGAATGAAAAACTAAAAGTATTACACCTTGAAGATGTTAGTAGCGATGCAATACTTGTAAACAATAAATTAAAGAAAAGTAAACTGGATTATATACTGCTGCTGGTTGATACAAAAGATAAATTTATTAATGAATTGATTAATTTTTCACCAGATATTATACTTGCCGATCATTCTCTTCCATCTTTCAATTCACAGGAAGCATTAATAATTCTCAAAAAATCCGGCCTTAAAATCCCTTTTATAGTGGTTACTGCAACTATGAGTGATGAGTTTGCGGCGGGTATGATTGTAAGAGGAGCAGATGATTATATTTTAAAAGACAGGCTCAATCGCTTGCCCACAGCTATACACGATGCATTGGAGAAATATCGCCTGCAACACCAAAAGGAAGTAATTGTAGCAGAACTGATAAAAAGCGAAACTCGTTTAAAACAAACGCAAGCCATAGCCCACATAGGCAGTTGGGAACTGGATTACGCAACGGATGTTGCAATATGGTCAGAGGAACAACTTAAAATTTACGGACTTGAGCCAGAAAATAACAGGCATTCTTTTCAAAAATGGGTTTCTTTTATTCACCCGGAAGATGTTGACTATGTTTTGCAAAAAACCAATGATGCAAAATCTGCTTTAAGTAATGCCGATTACTTTCATCGTATAATCAGACAAGATCGAACAGTGCGGCATTTATATTCGCAAATCAGGGTTAGGGTTAATAGTTCAGGAAAACCAACAGGCTTGCATGGAGTAACACGGGATGTAACTGAAGCAAGGAAAAGAGAAAATGCGTTGCAGGAATCTCAATTAAATTTACAGTCAATATTTGAAAATACTTCTGATGGTTTTATTCTTGCTGACAGCAAAGGCATAATCAAAACATTCAATGACAAGGCAAGAGATAGAACGCTGTTGAATATTAACCGGGAAATAGCTATTGGGAAAAGTTATTTGGACTTTCTTCCCTATTCAAGAAAAAAAATAATTAAAGATAATATTTCAACAGTATTGGCGGGAAAAATAGTGCAGTACGACCATGCTTACACCAGGAAAAACGGAGAAACAAAGTGGTTTAGTTTCACCATTAACCCGGTTTATACTGATGAAAAGATAGAAGGTTTTTCTATTACCACAACAGATATTACAGAGCGGAAAAAAGGAGAGCAGCAGCTTAAGTTATTGGAATCTGTTATTACCAATACCACCGATGCTGTAGTAATAACTGAAGCAGAACCTTTTGACGAACCCGGCCCCAAAATCGTGTATGTAAATGAGGCTTTTACAAGAATGACTGGTTATAGTGCCGATGAAGTGATCGGTAAAACGCCACGTGTTTTACAAGGGCCAAAATCAGACAGAAATGAATTAGCAAGGTTAGCAAAAGCATTGCGCAACTGGGAATCATGTGAAGTGACCATAGTTAACTACAAAAAAAATGGAGATGAATTCTGGAATAATTTTTCTATTAGCCCTGTAGCCAACGAAAAAGGATGGTTTACCCATTGGATATCGATTGAACGGGATGTTACCCAACGCAAAAATGAACAACAGGAAAGAAATATTTTACAGACAACATTGCAAAACAGTCTGAATGAAATTTACATTTTTGATGTTGACACATTCGAATTTATCTATGTCAATAAAGGTGCGCTTCTCAATTTGGGCTATTCAGAAAGCGAAATTAAAGCGATAACTCCACTCGATTTAAAGCCTGATATTACGGCAGCATCTTTCGATCAGCTTATTATTCCGTTAGTGATTGGTGAAAAAGAGAAAATAGTATTTTTTACTAATCACAAACGAAAAGACGGAAGTCTTTATCCCGTAGAAATCCATTTACAATTAATAACGGAAGGAAATAATAAAAGATTTTTAGCAATTGTACTGGATATTACGGAACGTAAGATATCAGAAGAAAAAGTAAAAAAGCTCAATGAGGCAATAGCTAAAAGCGAAAAGTTTTTTAAAGGAGTGATAGAGAGTAGTGACGATATGATCACAGTAATTGGTCCTGAGGGAAAAACAATTTATGCAAGTCCTGCAGTGTCAAAAAAATTTGGGTATACCCATGAAGAATGTTTAAATATAAATCTGGCTGACATTGTTCACCCTGATGATGTATTAATAATGCAGGAGTTTATAATGAAGATTATGACCCATCCCGGCACACCAATGGAATGCCCGCTAATTCGTGACAGGAAAAAAGATGGCACTTATATGTGGGTGGAAGGAACCCTAACCAATTTTGTTGCAACAGAAGGCATCAATGCCATCGTGGCAAATTTCCGGGATGTAACAGAAAGAAAAAGGTCAGCAGATGAAATTCGGTTTAAAGCCAACTTACTAAATACTATTGGCCAGGCTGCCGTGGCAACAGATATGAATGGTGTAGTTAATTACTGGAACAATGCTGCAGAAAAAATTTATGGCTGGACGCAGGAAGAGGCTTTGGGTAAAAACATCAAAGACCTCACACCTTCACAGGCTACAAAAGAGCAGAATCTGGAGATAACGGAAGAGTTGAAACAAGGACATCAATGGTCAGGAGAATTTAGGGTACAGCGTAAAAATGGAACCGACTTTCCCGCATGGGTAACGGATGCGCCTATTTATGACGAACAACAGAATTTAGCTGGAATGATCGCCATTTCTTCTGATATAACTGCGCAAAAAAAACTACAGGAACTGTTGGATAAAACCAATAAGCTTGCCCGAATTGGCAACTACGAATTGAATGTTGAAGATACCACCGTTTACTGGTCTGAAGTGACCAGGGAGATTCATGAAGTGGATAAAGATTTTGTTCCTGACGTAGCAAAAGCCATGAGTTTTTATCAGGAGGCATCAAGTAAAGAAATCATTACCAATGCTTTAAATGACCTAAGAGAAAAAAGTATTCCTTTTGATGTGGAAGTGCAGATTATTACAGCCAAAGGCAATAAGCGCTGGGTAAGGCTTACCGGCCAGGCAGAGTCCGTTGAGGGTAAATGCATAAAAAGGTACGGCAGTTTTCAGGATATCAATGCAAGAAAAATGGCTGAAATAGAAGTGTTAAAAGTTTTTGAAGAAAAGAACATTATTCTTGAAAGTATTGGAGATGGTTTTTTTGCTGTTGATAAAAATTGGGTGGTAACTTACTGGAATAAAAAGGCAGCAATCATGTTGCATACGCCCAAAAATAAAATAATAGACCGGTCGTTATGGGAAGTATTTACCGACCGCATTGATTCACAATCTTACAGAAAATATCAGAAGGCCATTAAAACCAAACGGGTAATTCGTTTTGAAGATTATTTTCTTATATTGGATAAATGGTTCGACATAAGCGCCTATCCATCTAACAATGGATTATCAGTATTTTTTAAAGATATAACGCACCAAAAAACATCAGAAAAGGAAAGGGAAAAAATAACCGCTAACCTGGTCCAGCGTAATGTAGACCTGGAGCAATTTTCTTACATCGTTTCTCACAACATGCGGTCGCCGGTAGCAGACATTATTGGCCTTTGTAATGTACTGCAAAAAGACAATTTAACGGATATTGTCAAAAGTAAAATCATCAGTGGACTTGCGTCATCTGTAAACATGCTGGATGTTGTATTTAAAGATTTAAATAATATTTTGAAAGTAAGGGCGGGCATAAATGAAATTAAACAAGATGTATGCTTCTCCAAACTGGTTAACAACATTATTTTAAGTATCGGAAGCATCATAGAAAAAGAGAAAGCAATTATTTTACCCGATTTTTCTGCAGTGGATGAAATGGTCACCATAAAAACTTATTTGCATAGCATTTTTTATAATCTTATCACCAACAGTTTAAAATATCGGCAAGCTGATATTTCACCTGTAATAAAAATCAGCAGCCAAAAATTAAAAGGTAAGATCGTATTGTTCTTTAATGACAATGGTATTGGCATCGATCTTAAAAAAAATAGCAACCAGGTGTTTGGTTTGTACAAACGCTTTCATTCAAATTTGGCAGAAGGAAAGGGTATGGGATTATATATGGTAAAAACCCAGGTAGAATCTATAGGAGGCAAAATCAGCATCACCAGTGAGGTAAATAAAGGAACAACATTTAAAATTGAATTTGAAACTTAAAAAATACCAAATATGAAAACCCCTTTTCACTTTATGGTTATTGACGATAATCCCGTGAATAATATGCTTTGCGGTATTTTCATTAAGGACGCAGCGGGAGAAGCTGAAATTGAAGATTTTACGATACCGGAAAAAGGGCTTGACTACATAGTACAGCGCTATTCCGGCAACAGAATCCCTACTATATTATTTCTGGACATCAATATGCCAACCATGTCCGGGTGGGAATTTCTTGATAAATTTGAAAGACTTGATGAAAACATAAAGGAGCAGTTTAAGATATATATGATGTCTTCATCAATAGATTCCGCGGATAAGCAAAAAGCAAGTGATCATAAAAGTGTGGTAGACTATATTGAAAAGCCACTCTCGGAAGAAACTGTCTTGTTTATATTAGAAGCGCAAAAGAAGATTGCCTAAAAAGTGTGTAGATGAAATTAAGCCACTCGCTAAAAATTTAACTCACCAAAAATTTTTCCAGGTTTTTTTTCTGGTTTCGGGGTAGGTGCGACACAGCGGTAATTTTAAAAAATGAATTTTTCATCTGCGACAGTTTTCAGGGAAAGCGCCTGTTGAAAATACACAAGGCATGTAGTTTACTTCTTCTAACTTCCACCATTACTACCATAATCTGAAATGCAATTTGTGATGATGCCAAATTATCTGCACAACTTCCGTTCATGTTATACTGCGCAAGGGATAAAACAGTGAACCGTAGATTTCGAATTGATATCCATTGCAATCGCAAGCCGCAAGAATAGCCTCAACTAAAAGTGCAACAATAATAGCTCAATGGGCGTTAAAAAATCAAGGCTGCCTGAGCCGGTATGGTCTGCAAAGTATTAATGACTTCCGCAATTCGGTGCAAAGAGGCGTAGCCTCGGTTAATATTGTAACAAAGGGTTTCAACCCGTTGATAAACTATGAGATAGTATATTGAGAACCGTAGGTTCGGCGCATATAAAGAGAGCCGCAACAAGTAACCAAACCTTTTGATTTTACTAATATATACTACTATATGTGACGAGCGTACTGCTCTCGACTAGAAGCTTTTTTAAACAACGGATTAAAACCCGTTGTTACAAAACGGAAACGAGCCTACGGCTCTGCAGTTTTCTTTTAATGAAGTTGATCCTAATTGCGGATAGTCATTAAATTATTAAGCTCTACTTGCTCTGCAAGCCAGCGGATTGATTTTAGCTCATTGAGCTATTTTTCAGCCTTTTTAATTTCAGCATTGATTTTTTTGTTTCTTTTTGTATCAAGGCAAAAGGAAAATAGGGTAAAGCATTTGTAGAAAAGCTCTTTCAATAAAAACCCACGCTGTTTCTAAATCAATACTTTACCCCTTGTAAAGTATAAACACATCTGTTTCAAGTATTCCCCTGATTGTCACCTTTGGGTTGAGATGTTCTAAATAAGTAAATTCATGAAACACATCTGGTCAAGCATTCCTTAGGGTCGCTACCAGCTAACATCAGTTAACGTTGCATGTTTTACCTGTAGTTGTTAGCCAGGCGCTCATCCTTGAATTACGGGTGTTTCAATTCATGTAAATATCAAAAGGTTCTTGTATTTCAGGTTGTGGGCTAAATTATACAATTGATAAATTAGGGAGTTGGTATTTTGCTCCTCATTGATAAATTGTACAAGAGTGCGACGCCACCGAAGCTTAATTAAAAAACTTTCGCCTGGTTCAAAAAAAATTATTCACTAATTTATCCCTTTTTTACTAAAAGTGATTCAACGGTTATATGATGAGCATAAAAATGTTTTGCATGCTGTGTTACTTGCCACTAACTTAATTTTTTCAAAATGGCACGTGTGCGCCGGTAAGAAGTTTACCATAGACTCAATTTTTTTAATCAAAAAGTAATCATGGGCTGTTATGTTGAAGTTATCCCAAAATTTCGGCGTTTTTAAACTGTGGCTTATTTATGGTGTTCAAAACAAAAACAATCAAAATGAAATATAAAAGCTTGATTATTATAAGTTGTATAGGTTTATTGAGCATAACTGTAACCAATGCGCAAACTAAACCTCAACATTCCGATAGCCTGAAAAGGGAAGATTCGTTACGGAGAGATCGGGCTGCCCGGGCAGATGTATATGTATCTGGGAAAAATATACTAACTCATGAACCCACGAAAGTGGACAGTGCAGTCACAATCAAGAAGGCTGAAGTACAGCGTAAGAGAAAGGGTTGTAGAAAGATCAGGCAATAAAGTTTTGCACATAAAAAAATACATATATCTGTAAGTGAATACTTTAGGAAATTACGATTTCATTCTTATTAAAATTATTTAGTTAAATTACCGTTAAGATAAAGCCTGTAGCAACATATTTGCGTATAGTAAAGTTATACCATCGTCGCACAGTCAACACAATTCATCAATCTTTATGGCAACATTCACATACAAATTTTTACCCGTTCTCTTTTCAGGATTGGTACTGATATCTTCCTGTAAAAAAGACTTACCGGATGTGGTTGCTCCGCCAGCTTCAACTACACCACCTGTAGTGGTTTCGGTAACATTTAACCCCGACCTTTTAAAGGATTCGGCTCTAATGCAAAGCCGGGATATTTATTTATGGAACACACAGATACCTGCTACTTTTAATGCAAGATCGTATGCCGACCCTGCCGATGTTATGACTGCCATCAGGCCCTTTAGTATTGAACCTGGTTTCGCCACTCCTGTAGACAGATTTAGTTTTGCCATGAAAAAAACAGAATGGGATCTGGTAAGTGGTGGTATGGGTGCTTTAATTGGAGGAACAACACCCGAAGCCGGAGATTTCGGGATGTCGGTATTTTTTAGGGTAGAAGGCGATTTAAGGGTGCGTTTGGTGGAGCCTAATGCTCCGTCTGGGTTGGCAGGTATTCGCAGGGGATGGCGCATTACAAAAATTAATGGCAACAGTAATATCAATACATCCGTTAGCAGCACTATATTAGATAATGTATATTATTCCGCCAGCACTAGTTTTGAATTTACAAAGCCAGACGGCACAACACTTACCACTACTTTAAACGCTGGTCACTATACAGAGAAACCGGTGTACCTGGATACGGTGTATAATATCGGTTCTCAAAAAATCGGTTACCTGGTGTTCAATTCATTTTTAGGAAATCAAGAAAAAATCAGCGCAGAATTTGACAGGGTATTCAGCAAATTTGCTGCAGCTCAAGTTACTGATGTGGTATTGGATCTACGCTATAACGGTGGTGGATATGTTTCTTTGGCAGAAAAGCTAGCCAACTATCTTGCACCCTCCAGTGCAAACGGTGGCTTGATGATGAAGCAGATTTACAACGCTCAAAACAGTCAGCACGATGAAACGACTTATATAAAGAAAACCGGTTCGCTACAATTGTCGAAAGTTTATTTTATTGTTTCAAAAAGTACGGCATCTGCCAGTGAATTACTGATCAATACGCTGAAACCTTATATGAATGTAAGGCTGGTAGGTCCCGCAAATACATATGGCAAACCCGTAGGTTTCTTTCCTATATCTGTGGGTGACTGGTATGTGTTCCCGGTATCTTTTAAAACAATCAATAAGAATGGGGAAGGCAATTATTTCAACGGTCTTCCGGTGAATGCAATCATAGCCGACGGCCTTGATAAGGATTGGGGCGACACCAAAGAAAGCTGTCTCGCATCAGCGATAAAAAATATTACAACAGGTACTTACCAGCGAAGCCAGGCAAGGGAAACCAATGGACAGTCGCCTGTTATCTTAAACAGTAACGATAAACTGGATGATCCATTCATTAAGGTTACTGTTGGTAAGGGTTTTTAATATTTTGGTAATTTTTTTGGAGATGATTTTAGAAACTGCCGGTCATTTGACTGGCAGTTTTTGTTTCGGACAATAAAAAAAACTATAAGTAAAGCGTAAAAACGTCAGGCAAAGAAGGTAAGGGAATGGAGTTGATACGCTTACCGTTGTTGGTATGCCATTAAAAATACCGGCTATCCCGGCATACCGCTGTTGCGTCTCTCTCTTACCGTTGTTGGTCAGCCCTTAATAACACCAGCTATCCCGGCACGCCGCTGTTGCGTCTCCGACCAACAGCCGAAGTGCTAACCAGCAAAGAGGATTGCGTTCACTAATACAATTTCTTGAACTTGTTGGTATGCCCTTAAAAACACCGGCTATCCCGGCACGCCGCTGTCGTGTCTCCGACCAACAGCCGAAGTTCTGACCAGCAAAGAGGATTGCATTCAATAATACAATTTCTTGGACTTGTTGGTCAGCCCTTAAAAACACCGGCTATCCCTGCACGCCGCTGGTGCGTCTCTCTCTTACCGTTGTTGGTCAGCCCTTAATAACACCAGCTATCCCGGCACGCCGCTGTTGCGTCTCCGACCAACAGCCGAAGCGCTAACCAGCAAAGAGGATTGCGTTTACTAATACAAGTTGTCTACTGATTTGCATACTCAGCTCGGCCTTTGTTCGTATATC
>JBGSMI010000025.1:0-28428 GCA_041740215.1 Ferruginibacter sp. | reverse complement strand
TATTGACCTTAATTCTTTCGTTTGGCTTGACTCGACCCAATATTCAAAGGACAAGAACAAGGTCTTTTATTTTGATGGCAATTCAGAAGGTGGAAACCGATTTATTGTTGACAACGCAGATCCATTGACTTTTAAAAGGCTTTGTGAGTATCGCTGGGGCATTGACAAAAAAAACGTTTACTACAAAGGCAACATAGTTGAAGGCGTTAACATAAAGTACTTACAAGTACTTTATCCTCCAGACAAAACTAATCCTTTCATTCAATATGTAAAAGACGATAAAAGTGTTTTCTTTGAATATGAAATTGTAAAAGGTGCAGACGCAAAAACGTTTAAAGTTGTTAGTGGACAGAAATGGGAGGCGGAGGACAAAAATAACAAATATGAAACAGGCAGGATACGAGAGTAAAAACGAACAACCAACATGAGGTTTTCAATTTCGCAGGCTAGACGGAATAACAATGGTCATTTTTTACTCATTTGAATTTGGGCTGGTTTACATCGAAGGCGCTATGCCCTGATAAAAAAATCCACACACAAAAGCCCGAAGGGCTTGAATTTGAGTAGCCGTGGGTGAAACCCATGGTTACGGAATACAGTTTTTCAACAACCCCGCAGGGGTTGAATATAAGATGCAATGGTGCAACTCGGAATTGGTTATTGAAAAGAACATAGGGCACTACCAGATAAAGCCAGCGAAAATTCAAATAAATCCCTGCAGTGGTTTTAAGCAACGATTTTAATTTGCAAAGGATAAGGGGATCTATGCCTATTAAAAATGTCAAGCCGTTCTTATAACTAAATCCCCTTCAAGCACAAACCAAAAATAAAAACCCGCCGGACTATTTATACCGGCGGGTCAATTTTATTTCAATAATTGCTAATCTTACACTTGCCTAAACTGTCCGCAAAATAGTAGTCAATTTCAGGGAACACTTTTACCTGATCGCCATTTTATAAACCGGCTTTTCCAATAAATATTTATAGATAAACTGTGTTTTCAGGTTTTGAAAATGCATTCCTTTATTGCCACCCCAGCCATGTCTTCCACCGGGATAAACCATCATCTCAAAATCCTTTTTCGCATCCTGTAATTTGCTGATGAGTTGCAGGCTGTTTTGCATGTGTACATTGTCATCTATTTCGCCATGCACAATTTGGAGCATGCCCTTGTATTTATCTACATAGTTCATCACGTTACCTGTCTTATAACCGGCCGGGTTTTCTGCGGGCAAATCCATAAAACGTTCTGTGTAATGAGAGTCATATAAAGTCCAGTCGGTAACAGATCCACCAGCCATTGCATGGGTAAATATACCAGCACCTTTTGTTAAGGCAAGTGTACTCATATAACCGCCATAACTAAATCCGGTAATGCAAATTTTTGCCGGGTCCGCATTTTTATTGGCAATCAGCCATTTTACCATAGTGATATAATCTACCAGTTCCCAATTACCTAAATCACGGTGCATATAGTTAACTCCTTCTTTACCAAAATGGCCACTTGCACGGTGATCCATTACCACCTGTATCACTCCTTCTTTTGCATACCATTGTTGTGGTCCGTTTAATGACCAGCCATCCCAGCAGGTGCCGGCATTTGGCCCACCATAAATTGAAATAACTACCGGATATTTTTTAGCCGGATCCGTATTCATCGGCCAGGTTACTTTCATTGGCAAATCATATAAACCATCATCGCTTTTTACACGAATGAGTTCAGTTTGGGCTAAATTGTATTGATCAAAATCTGCTGTTTTGGCATCGGCCAGTTCTTTAATAATTGTTCCTTTATTGTTTAACAGCGTCATCTTTGGCGGAGTGGCAGCATTGCTATAGGAAGTAATAAAATAGGTGCCATTGGGCGATGCATTTATAGATGTATGATTGAACTCGCCAAAGGTTAAACGCTTCAGGTTGGTGCCATTCATTTTTACACAATAATAATCTTTACGGGCTGTATTTTCCCTGCCCCGGGCAGTAAAATAAAGCAGGCCATTTTTTTCATCCACATATTCCACGCCGGTTACCGTAAATTTTCCAGAGGTGATGGCATTGATCAATTTGCCATTCATGTCGTAGTAATATAAATGTTTCCACCCAGTTTGATCACTGCTTAAAATAAATCCTTTGCCATTGTTTAAAAATGAAATCCGGTCATTGTCATCCAGGTCGATCCAGGTTTTTTGTTGTTCGGTATAAAATTCTTTCAAATCGCCGGTCGCAGGATTTACTTCATAAATTTTCAACTGATCCTGGCTGCGGGGCATCCATTGCACCAGCAACGAACTACCATCAGGTTTCCAGTAAGGCATTCCAAAATATTGATCCTCCTTTTCATTGATTTTTGTCCAAGTAACATCACCCCCATCCGGGTTTACAATACCAACTTTTACAGCCGGATTCGGGTCGCCTACTTTCGGGTAATGGGTATTTTCTACTTCTCCGTGTAATCCTTTGGCGTTGGTAATTACAAACACTGGCACCTTGGTATCGTCACTTCTGAAGAAGGCAATATTTTTGCTATCTGGGCTCCACCAGAATGCACGGTATTGCGAAGCCCTGCCCAGTATTTCTTCCATATAAACCCAACTGGCATAACCATTTAAAATAAGTTCTGTGCCGTCGGCTGTTAACTTTGTTTCTTTTTTGGTAGCAATATTTACCGTGTAAAGATTGTTGCTTTTGGTGTAAGCAATATACTTACCATCCGGACTTAGGGTCGCATTCACTTCCTTTTCTTTATCGTTGGTAAGTTGCACGTCATTTACATACAGGTCATTCATTTTATTGACTACTGTTGGTTTTACGGCTACTGCTTTTGTCGCTTGCTGGCCTTCTAACAATAATTCGGAACCGGTTTTACAATCCAGCAGGTAAGTTTTTCCATCTCTTAGTATTTCAGCATGCCTGTCATCTACCCAGCCTTTTACAAATGGTAAGGCTTGAACGATTCCTTTAAAATTAGATTTGAAATATTGGTCGTCTCCCAGTTCTTTCTTTTGCGCCAGAAGCGTGAAATTGATGAGCGCCAAAAGAATTACAACAAATGATTGTCTTACAATAAACAGCATATTGAATTTTTTAATTAAGATTTCAAGATAGTTTGTTTGATGGAACTGTGAAATAGAATTGTATGAAAGGAAAGTTGGTATATAAAAAAAGCACAAACGGAAAGAGCGGTCTTCTTGTTTGTACTTAGTTATTTGAAAAGTAGGTTTTAAAAAATCTAGTCAAAATTTTCCGGACGCATCATCGGGAAGAACAACACATCCTGTATAGAGTGCTGGTTGGTGAGTAGCATCGCAATGCGATCGATACCAAAACCAATACCACTCGTTGGCGGCATGCCATATTCAAGCGCTCTTAAAAAATCATGGTCAATAAACATAGCTTCATCATCACCTCTTTCCATTAGTTTGGTTTGCTCTTCAAAACGCTCCCTTTGTTCCAGCGGATCGTTTAACTCACTGTAGGCATTGGCAATTTCTTTACCATTGCACATCAACTCAAAACGCTCTACCAGTCCTGGTTTGCTGCGGTGCTTTTTTGTAAGCGGACTCATCTCTACAGGGTAGTCTGTAATGAAAGTGGGTTGTATATAATTGCCTTCGCACTTAGATCCAAATATTTCATCTATCAGTTTACCCTTACCCCACTTGGCATCTGCGTGTATGCCTAACCGAGTACAAACATTTCTGATGCCATCCTCATCCATTGTGCTGATATCGAACCCTGTAAATTCTTTGATGGAATCGTACATAGTAATTCTCTTGTAAGGAGCTTTAAAGTCAATTTCCTGTTCGCCTACCAATACTTTGGACGTGCCATTGGTGGCCAATGCGGCTTTTTCCAACATTAGCTCGGTGGTGTCCATCATCCATTTATAATCTTTATAAGCCACGTAAAATTCCAACACCGTAAATTCTGGATTATGGGTTCTATCCATGCCTTCATTGCGGAAGTTGCGGCTAAATTCATATACCCACTCAAAGCCACCAACGATCAGTCTTTTCAAATACAATTCATTGGCAATACGCATGTACATCGGCACATCCAATGCATTGTGGTGTGTGCCAAACGGCCTTGCCGCTGCACCACCCGGAATAATTTGTAATACCGGTGTATCTACTTCCAATGCGCCCCGCTCATTTAAAAATTCACGAATGGCATTCATCATTTTGGTACGTTTGATGAAGGTTTCCTTTACACCAGGATTTACGATCAGGTCTGCATAACGCTGGCGATATCTGAATTCGGGGTCCGTTACTTCATCAAATGCTTCGCCATCTTTTTCTTTTACAATTGGCAGCGGCCGCAATGATTTGGTAAGGATAGTAAAATCCTGCACGTGTATGGAAGTTTCACCTGTTTTTGTTGTAAACACATATCCTTTTATGCCAATAATATCCCCGATGTCCATCAGTTTTTTCCAAACAGTCTGGAACATGCTTTTATCTTCACCGGGACAAATATCATCCTGTTTAATATACAACTGAATTTTGCCAACTGCATCTTGTATAACTGCAAAATTTGCTTTGCCCATATCTCTTACACTCATGATACGTCCGGCAATACATACATCTGCAAACTGTTCCCTGTTTTCGTCGCCCTTAAAATTTTCCTTGATAAACACGGATGTGGTATTCACGGGAAATAATGCCGCAGGATATGCATCAATTCCCATTTTTGTAAGCTCGGCTAATTTTTGCCTGCGGATGATTTCCTGCTCGGATAAATGTTGTATACTCATGCTACTATTGAAAATTTTTGCGAAGATACCGTATGCTTCCGATTCTTCAATATCTGTAGAAGTCAGTATAACATTAACTTTGGCAGGATACTTGACAATAGCCAAAGACAAAACAAGAGAAAATGAAAAAATTTTTAGCCGCATTTGGAATTATTATTGTCTTCAATAGTTGTGATGTATTACAACAATTGCCACAATCTGCAGGATTTGGCAGTGTTACCCAGGCCGAGGCTGCCCAGGGTATTAAAGAAGCGCTGAGCCAGGGATTGGTAAAAGCCACTTTACAGTTAAATAAGCAGAATGGATTTTTTGGTGATGCCTTCTATAAAATATTATTACCACCTGATGCACAAAAAATTGAAAATGCTTTAAGAACAATTGGTTTGGGCAAATCAGTTGATAAAGCAATTTTACAAATTAACCGCGGTGCAGAAGATGCGGTTGGTTTTGCACAACCCATTTTTATTGATGCCATTAAACAAATGACGCTGATTGATGCTATTAATATCGTAAAGGGCGGCGATACCAGTGCAACCCATTATTTTAGAACAAAAACGTTGGAAAAATTAACCGCTGCGTTTATTCCTGTTATAAAATCCTCGTTGGATAAAGTGGATGCTACTAAATATTATGGCGATATTGTGAGTTCCTATAATAATTTTCCTACCACATTTAAAAAGATAAACCCCGACTTACCAAGTTTTGTAACAGATCGTGCCACCAATGCATTGTTTGATTTAGTGGCGAAGGAAGAAAAGAACATCCGTGAAAATCCTGTTGCCAGAACAACAGCTATTTTAGAGAAAGTATTTGGAGGATTGTTGAAACAATGATTAGGAAAAGCAGTTTTAGAAAACTGCCGGTTGTAATGTACTGTAACTGTAAATATTGTTTGGCAATAACTAACGGTCTGTCAATGATTGGCCACTTGTTAAAAAATCTTTAACTCCATTTACGCCATTGTTGTAAAGTAATTCTTTTTCAGCAGGTTTCATTTTGCGTACTGTAGAACGGATGGTTCCATAACTAATGTAGATGGTTCTTGCATGTTCATTTTCACGATTAGGATATTTGCGGTTGAGCGTTTCTATCACCAGGTTATTAAAGGCGTAAATATAATCCTTAAACGACCGTATTTTAAAAGGAGGGGTATGGTTACTGTTGTTTTTTAAGGAATCAATTTGTGCCGGCCGCTCAAGCTTTATTCCAAGGGTTTGTGGGTTAAACCAGGATTCATCGCAAAGAAATGCATTGCTACCATTTACGCAGGTATCAAAAATACTGATGGGATAGTTGGCAATCATTCCACCATCTACATAATAATTTCTAAAGGAAACAGTATCAGTCGATTCAATTTTTTGATACTGGTCGTTTAATATAATGGGCTCAAAATAAAGTGGAATTCCACCACTAATGCGCACTGCTAAACCAACCGACATGTCGGGCGTGTGTTCGTAAGAGAAAATATCTAATTGCTGTTTGCTAAGATTTGTACCAGTACAGTAAAAATCTTTGAATAAATTATTTTGTAAGTGTAATTGGTGTAATTGCGCAAAGGATAAATTGGCATTTCCTGTTTTATGCATAATCAGCTCCTGCATCCACAATTCAAATTTTTTTCCTTTATACAAACCGTATTTATGCCGCACCCTGCGGTATTTTCCAACAATGCCCCCTCTGCCATCATTGAACTCTTCAATTGACAGCGAGCGCATGATGCTATCAATTTCAAACGAACTATATCCGAGGCTAATCATCACGCCTGCAATTGCACCGGCAGATGTACCGGCCACTTTATCCAGTTGCTGAAGTATGCCTGCTTTTTCCAATTCGCTGAAAGCGCCTGCATACGCAAGTCCACGAACGCCACCACCTTCCAGTACAAGGTTTTTATAAGGATAACTTTTTTGGGCAAAACAAAGTGAAGGGAAAAACAGGAGGATAAACAGCTTTTTCATGTTGTGAAAATAGATGTTTACAGGATGGTAAAGGTTAACGTAACCTTAAATTTCTTTGATTACCAATTACAGGAATTTCAATGAAATGACAGAAGGAAGACAGCATTTAAAAGAAGCCCCGAACTTATTCCCAAATATTGTCTAGTACAATATTGGCAGTACAGTTTTCATCTAAAATAAATGGATAGGATTCGGTTGTTGAAAGTTTTTCAAGTTCATATTTACCCTCTGCATTAAGCCGATATATTTCTATGTCGTTTTTATCAATATCAACGATCAGGTAATAAGGGATTTTTTGCGACTGGTAAATATAAAATTTATTATTACGGTCTTTCATAGCCGTCGATGGAGATAGAATTTCTACCACCAGCGCTGCCGGAAAGTCAAGAAAAGGTTTGCTGATTTCTTTACAAACAACCACTGCATCGGGTTGTAATATCGTGTCGTCTGAAACTTTGATATCTATAAAATCATACACTTTGCAATTTTTACACCCCGATTTTTTTATAGCATCCTTCAATTCAAACTTAATATTTGAACTGATCCACTGGTGGCTTGGCAATGGAGCAGGCGTCATTGCGTAGGGAATACCTTCAATTAATTCCCAGCGGCCTTCCCATTGGCGATACTCCTCGTAAGTGTAATGGGGCAGTATTTTTATTACAGATGACATTAGATCAAATTTACTATAAATCAATTTAAAGCCAGCAACACTTGCCAGGCGTCTCCAACCTTATCGGTGTCTAATAATTCTTTGGCATAATAGTGCAATTCTTTTTCCATATCATCGGGATTGATGGAATAATATTGTACGATATTTTTTAATTTATCATCGTGAAATGCCGGATCTACAAGCGGCAATTCATTAACATTTGCCAATTGCCCAAGGTTGTTACCGGTAAGGATTTTACTGTGGCGGATACTTTCGGGAAGCGCATCCACCCCAATGCCCAATGCTTTATTCGGTTTGGCTACTTTAAATAAATTACTTTCATCCACTTTGCAGTACCAGTCGCCACCCAGCCTTGCTACAAGTTGTAGTTTTGTTTGATCTATTTTGTTGGCTTCATCTAAAACAGTTTCATCAATGTGAATCATCAACACTTCTGCTATTACCAAATTACCGGCACCACCTTGTTTACCCAAAGGCTTTACTTCAGTTACCCGGCACTCTAGTTTTATTTTACTTTCTTTTACCATGGGTGGTTTTATCATGGTAGCCGCCTGCATCGTAAAACCGGCTTTATTAAATTCATTGGTACCTTCTGCAAACTCACAACTCGACAGCGACATTTGTTGAACCATATCATAGGTTACAATATTGATGACAACCTCCGGAACAGCCAACACATTTTCAAACGTATGTTTGGCCGTGTTATCTCTGCCTCTTCTTACCGGGGAAAATACCACCAAGGGCGGGTTATAAGAAAACAAATTGAAAAAACTAAACGGGCTTAAATTGATGTTGCCTTCTTTGTTGATGGTAGATGCAAAACAGATGGGCCTTGGTGCAATCGCAGATTGTAAATAACCTTGAAGGTCACCCATGCTGCAGTCTTTTAGCAGTACACTTTTCATATTTTCTTCAAAGCTAAAATTGAGAAATCACTTTCGTCTTTTACGATGGTATTGGTCAAAATCCCCAATCCGTCTATCTCCATTTCTACCACATCACCTTCCTGCAGCCACTGTTCGGTATAGTTAGGATCGTTGAATTTACCGGTGCCATTCAGCTCTAGAAAGCAACCGGTACCTACTGTGCCACTGCCTATAACATCACCCGCAAACAATTGTACACCGTAGCTACAGCGCTCAATGATTTCAGCAAAGGTCCAGGTCATTTCACTTAAATTTCCAGCACTTACCGGCACGCCATTTACGGAACATTTCATGTTAAGGTGCCAGGCTTTGCCCGTGTGGTTTTCTTTGCAGGCAGTTTCGTATGCTTCCAGTTCATCCAGCGTTACCAGCATAGGGCCAATTGCGGTGGCAAAGTCTTTTCCTTTAGCAGGTCCAAGGTTTAGGAGCATTTCTTCCATTTGCAGCGTTCTTGCACTTACGTCATTCATGATCATTAACCCCGCAATGTACTCATCTGCTTCAGCCGCAGCAATATTTCTTCCTGGCTTGCAAATTACAATGGCTGCCTCCAACTCAAAATCAAGTTTGTCAAAATGATCCGGCATACACACA
This sequence comes from Ferruginibacter sp., assembly GCA_041740215.1. Classification (GTDB taxonomy): domain Bacteria; phylum Bacteroidota; class Bacteroidia; order Chitinophagales; family Chitinophagaceae; genus Ferruginibacter. Next base: position 19,524 of record JBGSMI010000025.1, on the reverse strand, counting down.
ATGTCTCCGGGGCCTTGCATGCTGTTGTGATTGGTAAGATAAAATACCGGGTATTGTTCAAACTCGGGCAGCATCGGAACCCTTTTGTTTTTGCGGGCTGTTTCTACGTGTTGCCGGAAAGCATAGGCATCTCTGCAACTGCTTGGATGAGGAATAGGTGCCAGCAGCGATACGTTTGCAATTGGTATTGCGAGAGAGCTTCTCACCATTCCCTCTTTAATTTTTTGTTCAGCCATTTTCGCAAGTGGAAATACATCTTCCCAATAATTTAAAAACATGGCCATGCTGATGGGTAAATCGGGGTGTAAAAGATCGGTATCATACAGGTTACCGTCTACGCATAAAGCTAATTGATCCTGGTTGTCTTTTAAATAAGTTACTAATTTCATATAAGGATTTATAAGTGTTAAAATTAGTCATAAAATATCGATCGTGCGATGAAGGACCTGCTTTCCTTTATTAATGTTTTTACTAATTTTACAGCTTAACGTATACCATCATGAAATTCGACAAAATACACAACAAAGGTCAGGCTCGTTTATTCAAAAGCCAGTACCTGGAATACCTGACTAAAACACATCCGCTGGTAATTTGGGCAATGTACATACCGATGATTTTCTTTATGCTTTATTATAGTGCCGCAATACTTGAAATGCGAGCCGGAATGATCTTGATTGTATTTTTGTCCGGTATGTTTTTTTGGTCATTTTTTGAATACATGATACATCGGTTTGCTTTTCACTTTATTGCTGAAAGCGAAAGAGCTACCAAAATCGTTTACTTGATTCATGGTAACCACCATGAATATCCGAGGGACAAGCAGCGCTTATTTATGCCCCCGGTGCCCAGTATTATCCTGGCTACCGTAGTTTTTACATCCATGTATTTTATAGCTTCTTTAATTGGTATCACAACTGTTGTATTCGCCTTTTTTCCCGGGTTTATGTTTGGTTATTTAACGTATGGTACTATGCACTACGCCATTCATGCCTGGAATCCTCCTTTCAAATGGATGAAAGCTTTGTGGCGCAACCACCATCTGCATCACTACAAAGAACAGGGAAAGGGCTATGGCGTAAGCTCCACACTTTGGGACCATATATTTGGCACTATGTTCGATTTAAGAAATGAAAAAGAGGATCAAGAAAAAGTGAGGGAATTAAAGTTTGTATCGCATCGTAAAAAGGAGCCGGTCGCATAACCTACTACCATTTCTCTTCCTCATCAAAATGATCGTTTTGTTGCCGGAATCGCTGTCGTGTTTTAATTTTTTGTAGTTGCCGTTCAATGATTAAAGCAGCTATAATATCCCCGGCGTTTTCGTCCGGCTGTATTTGTAACAATTGCTTTAGCTTTTGTTCGCTTACATCTATCCGGTAAAGCAGCATAATCAGTTTTTGAAAATCGGTTTGTATCAATTCATTCACATAAATACCCAACTGCTTTTCTAATTCATCCAATGAAATTCCATCGGGTAAAGCAATGGCCATATTTTTGTTGATTTCTCTTATAAGTGTTTCATTGGTATCATTGTTCATTGTGAGTGTAGTTGAATGGTTTTATAAAGAAAAAACGAAAATCGAGTCTGATAAAAAATCAAACGTTAAGCAAAATTTTTTGTCTACTATTTTATTCAGGCACAGCTTTATAAAGGCCTGCGTCAACTACCTTGATTGACAATTCGACTTGCTCTTAAAAGTAAGCAGCTTTAATATTGCTCCATCACACCCAATCCAAATAAAGCAAAGTCGTATTTAACAGGATCGTTTTTATCTAAAGTACGAAGGTAGGCGGTAAGTTCAATAGCAGATTGCCAGTCGTTTTGATTACGTTTGAGCACTTTCAGTTTTTTTGCCACCCTTGATACATGCACATCAAGCGGGCAAATGAGCTGCGACTTAGAAATGTTTTTCCAAATGCCAAAATCAACGCCCTTTTCATCATCTCTTACCATCCATCTTAAATACATATTTAATCTTTTGCAGGCCGATTTTTTGGAAGGGGTAGCAATATGTTTGCGACAATGTTTTTCTTCACTGGCATCTTCATCAAAACCAAATACATATTTATGAAAACCAATCAACGCATTTTCAATGGTTTCATCGCAGGGTAGCAACCATTTTGTAAAAGCAGTTTCAAGGCTTTGCTCGCCTTTGATTGCATAATGGTGGTGTAAAAAATGAAGCAGGTGCCAGAGATCTGTTTCGTTAAAAGTACGATGAACAAATTTTTTGAAAGGAGCAAAGCTTTGGGGATCATTGTTCCAATCGAGCTGCATGATAAATTCATAGGGCGAATTACCCATTAGCTCCATAAGTTTATTGCAGGAGTTGATGATACTTTTACGATTGCCCCATGCTAAAATTGCTGCAAAAAAGCCAGCAATTTCTATATCCTGTTTTTTAGTAAACCGGTGTGGAATCCCCAATGGATCGTTCTTCACAAAGGAAGGCTCATTGTATTGCAAGACCTTACTATCTAAAAAAGATTTGATTGCCTTCATTTAATAAGCTCCTTCATGATAACTATTCCCAAACCATCGCTGGTGCTACTTTGATTGAATTTATTAACTACCACAATGACCGCTTTTTGCTGTCCTTTTATGAATGCGGCGAAAGTTGAAAAGCCATAGGTACCGCCATTGTGCCAATAGATAACTGGTTTATCTTTTTCTTGCAGGGTGTGCCATGCTTTGCAAACGTTTACGCTTTTGTTTAGAGCCACTGTTGGCTTTAATATGTCTGCAATTATTTTTTTAGCAACTTGGGCTTCAGGCATTGCCATATACTGCAGATAGGTCATCATTTCTTTTCCGGTACACTTTAATCCACCGGCAGGTGCCAGCACATCCATATTCCAATAAGGAACTTTTTCTTTATCAAAAAATCCCTGGCTTTTATTGTCATCCCTGGAAAAAGTATCCAGTCGTCCAATCATTTTAAAGGGCCTGAAAATATATTCCTCCAACAAAACAGCATAGGTTTTTTTAGCAATCCTTTCTGCTAAAACGCCGGCAAGCCCCATTCCTAAATTTGAATAATTACTTTTTCCATCTATGACGGGACTGCAGTTTTTTAGAAAATGGAATAAATCAGAAGAAATGTAATGATCGTATGGAGCTTTATCGCCCCGGGATAAGTTCATATTTTCAGGTAGCCTTGGTAAACCAGCCGTATGATTCAACAGGCTAAGAAATGTGATTTTTTCAAGTCTCTTATTTTTCTGTACTGAATCTGGAAGGTAGGGTAAAATGGAAGCAGTATCAGCAATCTTGTTTTCATCTAACAGCTTTTGAACCACGTAGGCCGTAAATGTTTTTGTGATACTCCCGATTTCAAATAAGGTAGCAGAATCGAAACCCAGTTTTGTATCAGGATTTGCAAAGCCTGTTGAATAATAAATGGGTTTGCCCTCGTTGATGACACCCACAAAAATAGACGGCACATTATTTTTATTGAAAGCACTGTCCACTTTACCTTTTATAAAGTTTGCCGTATTTGCGTTTGTTAAGTGATGCTGCCCCTTTCCCTGTGTTACAAGAAAGAGCGCAATAAAGACTATGGAAATCGTTTTCATAATATCTATTTCTTTTTTAGAATGGCCGCTAAGGCAATTATTACCCAAACGACATTTACTAACACACTTGGGTATGCCCTATGTGCATAGGTGTTGATGATGAAAAACAAGCCACCGATTAAATTGGAAATGATATAGCCAGACGATGTGCTTTTTAATTTCCCGTTAATATTGAGATAATAGGCTCCCACTATCAATATCGCTCCAATCCAGCCAATGATTTCTACTATACTCATATCATTATCCCATGGCCTGGTTTAAGTCTGCAATTAAATCATCGGCATCTTCTATTCCTACGCTTAGGCGAATGAGTCCGTCGCTTAATCCGTTCTTTATTCTTTCCTCTTTTGGAATGCTGGCGTGCGTCATACTTGCCGGATGATTGATCAGCGATTCAACACCGCCTAAACTTTCTGCAAGTGAAAAAAGTACGGTAGACGACAATACTTTATTGGCGGCTTCTATGCTGCCATCTTTCAACGTAAAGCTGATCATTCCGCCGAAATTACGCATTTGCTTTTTTGCAATGGCATAGCCCTCATTGTCTTCAAAGCCCGGCCAGTACACTCGTTCCACCTTTGGGTGACTGCGTAGATAATGTGCGATTTTAGCACCGTTTTCACAATGGCGCTGCATACGCACATGCAAGGTTTTGATGCCCCGCAATACTAAAAAGCAATCCATCGGGCCTGGAACAGCGCCGCAACTTTTTTGAATAAAATATAGCTGGTCTCTCAAAGTAGTATCATTCATAATCAATGCGCCCTGTATAACATCGCTATGGCCGCCCAGATATTTGGTAGCAGAATGCATTACAATATCTGCACCCAAATCCAAAGGGTTTTGCAGGTAGGGCGAGGCGAACGTATTATCAACACACAAGATGGTTCCTGCTTTTTTTGATATTGCTGCAATCGCCGCAATGTCTGTAATGTTCATGAGTGGATTGGTGGGTGTTTCTATCCAGATAAGTTTTGTGCTGGTAGTAATTGCCTGCTCTACATTGGCTATATTGGTAGTATCAACATAAATGAATTTGATGCCGAATTTTTCAAACACTTTTGTAAAGAGCCGGTAAGTGCCACCATACATATCATTGGCTGCAATTACTTCATCGCCAGGAGCTAACAATTTGATCACGGCGTCTGTCGCTGCTACACCACTTCCAAAAGCCAATCCATATTTACCATTTTCAATAATGGCCAGCGCATCTTCCAGCGCCTTGCGGGTTGGGTTCTGGCTTCGGGCATATTCATAGCCTTTATGCTGCCCGGGTGCGCTTTGCACGTAGGTGGATGTTTGATAAATAGGGATCATGATGGCCCCGGTAGATGGATCTGGTTCGGCACCTGCATGAATTATTTTGGTCGCTAATTTCATAGTATTTTCGGGTAATTTGTTTTCTGCTGTATTCATATTATTGTTTTTCTGCGTTATTATTTTAAAAGTTAAAATCTTTTTTGACGGTGCTTTATCTTTTGCGCATTGATTAAATGATCTGTGCAGCACATAAATACCTCCAGTCAAAATTATCGGTTACATGTGCTCCAAGCGGTAATACTTTTTTACTAAGGACAGACGATTTTAGTATCCGGTTATTTACCAGTTTCTTTTTTGATTCATACATATAATCCTGCAAAATTTTGCTTTGCATCCATTTGCGTTGGGGTGGCTCATAACCCACTTTATTGGTACACCAAACAATTTCGTTGGGTAGCTTTTTATTCATTGCACTGCGCAATATCCATTTAGTCCAGCCATTATGTATTTTATATTTCGCCGGAAGAGAAAAAATAAATTCTACCAGCTCATGATTTAAAAAAGGCAAACGTACCTCTCTTCCATGAGCCATGCTGTTTCTGTCTGCATATCTTAGCAGTTCTTCCAGACCTAAAGTGTGTGTGTTGAAGTATAGGATATCGTTTAATTTACTAATAATCGGTTTATGAATACCCTCCCACTCCCGTCCCCGCAGTGAAACAAATAATTCAGGGTTGATATCGGGCTGTTGAACCGTTTTATGGTATTCATTTCTTTCTAACTGAATGCAGGCATGCGAAGGCAAATAAGCCGCCAGATAATTTCTGAAACTCCATTTAAAAGTAATTTGGTTTCTCCGAAACTGCTGTCTTTCTTTAAATGCTTCGCTAAACTGATTCCGGTTTATCAATTGCTGTAAATACCAATGAATATACTGGTTGTAGCCGGCAAGGGTTTCATCTGCGCCTTGGCCATCTAACAATACTTTTACATGATGGTGTTTGGCTAACTCAAATACTTTGTATTGTGCATAAATGCTGGAGGATCCAAACGGCTCTTCCTGATGATAACAAAGTGTTTCAAAATCATCAATCAAACCTTCAGCAGTAGGCGTAGTTTGAAAATTTTGTAACCTGAATTTTTTTGCAATCATTTTGATATAAGGCGATTCGTCCTTTTCAAAACCAGGGAACACTGCAGAAAATGTTTGTAACCGGCCAGTATTTTTCTGAAACTGGCTAATGATTGCGGCAATAGAAGAACTATCTAGTCCGCCACTTAATGAGGTGCCAACTGCAACATCGCTTCTTAGTCTCCTTCGAACCGACTTAAATAATAGCTCGTTGAATTGTTCAACTGCCTTATCATTTTCAATCTCAATTGTATGTTCTTTGTCAATATTCCAATAACAATGTATTTGGGATTGGAATTTTGAAAAACTTATTTGTAGATAGTGTGCCGGCGGAAGGGTAAATATATCCTCGAAAAAAGTTTGTTCTTTATCGTTGGCATTTTGAACATAACCCAGTGCCAGATAATTCAAAAGCATTTTATTGTCGGTCTTTTTCGGTATGCCTACCGCCCAAAGAGCTTTCATTTCGCTGCCAAAAACAAACTGTTCCTTGTCTTCGAAATAATAAAAAGGCTTTTCTCCAAAACGGTCCCTTGCAGCAAAAAGAATTTTGTCTTTATTATCCCAAATGGCAAATGCAAACATGCCGTCAAAATGTTGCAGACAATCTTTTTTCCAGTAATCATAAGCCGCTAATACCACTTCAGTGTCAGACTGTGATTGAAACCGATATCCCTTTTTCTGTAAGGAAGATTTAATTTCAAGGTAATTATAAATTTCCCCATTGTAAGTGATGGTATAACGATCCTCTTTGTTTGCAGAGGGCGAAACGCCCGGCATGAGGTGCATTGGCTGGGCTGCATCGTTTGTTAAATCTATGATGGCCAGTCTACGATGTCCAAATCCAACCTGACCGTTTTTTTCAATCCAAAAGCCTTCTCCATCCAGCCCTCTATGAGATAACGCATTTGTCATTTTTAATAGTTGCTCCCTGCTTACCAATAGGGTGTTTGAAGATAGTATTCCCGCAATTCCACACATAATGTAAATATCTAAAAAAAATCCCGGCTATTTGCCGGGGGGGGTATTTTATATTACGAAATAAGCTTTTCATTTGTATAGAACGCAGCTAAGTATTGCTACACTCTGTTAGAAGCCTTATCTCCTTCAACATATTTACTGGCTATCCTCCTTCTACCTTAATGATTGAAAAGCATGATCTGTTAGAAAGTGATGGGTAGAATAACCCGAAAATTATCCCAGGCAATGGTTAAGCCAGCACCAGTATTGGTTTTGTCAAAAGCCATCACAAAAGAATCCAAGGAGTCTGCTTGCTTTTGTACAGGCACATCAATTCTAGCTGCATCCTTATTCGCATCATACTTGAATGAACCCCATGTATCTGTTTCTTTGTTTATGATCAATGTCCATTTATCGCTATAGGGTATGCAATAGAATGTATATCTGCCCTTTTTTATTTTTGTATTTCCGATTTTTACTGGCAGAAAAAATTCAATTTCAGTGGCTTCATTGGCGCCTAAACGCCAAACTTGTCCGTATTCTAGTAATTCGCCAAAAATAGTTCTGCCATTTTTTTGCGGCCTGCTAAAGATCACTCTTGCTACCAAAGGCTCTGATATTTTATCCTGGATTTTTAATACGGGATAAGCATTTGGATAATAGCTCATATCCAACGGGGATTTATCAACCGGCGGCAATTTTGCCTGCGCAAATGTTGCCATACAACAACTAACCATACAAATAACTACAAATGATAATTTCTTCATATTTCTTTTATTAATGACAAATATAAAACGAATCAACTATTATTAAGTTCAATTAAATGATGAAAGGCGAAATTTTTGAGTGTAGGAAAGAACAATTGGTAACATTCGCCCAGCTCATCATAGTGGTCATTAAAAATTTTAAAAGCAGTGGCCGAATCGGATAAATAGGCAGCACGCCTTACCAGTCCACCAAAGCTTTTTTCAATTCCTTCTACAAACTTGTAATGATACAACCAGTTTTTTTGCTGCATGTATGGCAGCATTTGTAAAAAATTTGGCGGCAGTTCACCACTATCCATATGCAAACTGGCGTAGGTGCTTTGGCAAAATAAATCCAACGCTTTTTCATTTAAAAATTCATTTTCATCATTGGCTAAAAAATGGTCATATACTACATCTACAAATGCGCCGGAATAAAGCCTGTAATCCTTTTTAAAAAATGCTTTGGCATTTTGCGTTACGGGATGATAATCTGTAAATTCATCAATAGCCCTGTGCAACGCAATACCCTTTTGAATCATTGGAGAAAAATCAAATTTTTTTCTACCCTTTACAAAATCACTGATCATATTTCCGGTCAATATACCGGGTTGATTAAACGAAAGATAAGCGTGCGCTAAAAAGTTCATATTTAAATTGGGTAATTACTACAAAGGGTTTAAAACGAGTTTCATTTATTTTAATTTCAATAGAGGAACTACTATTAAAAAGCATGCCAGCCAGTAAGCCGCTAAACCGCTTTTACTTTTTAACATAACAAATTCAAAGTTTAAGTTTTTTTTACGAAATGATTCAAATCTTTGCCAGCATTGATTTTCATGTAATTGAAGGATGAGTTTCAGCAAACAGTTTACCACTCATATCACGGACAATAATTATAATTTCATTTGGTCAAGTTATGGCTGGAGCCAGTCAATCACCCTTTTAACTTTGCTTTCAAATCAAAAAAACCGCCAGTCATGAGGCAGTTATCATTTAACCAAAAAAAGTATAGTTATGAAAAAGATCACCACCATTTTAACGGCAGCATTGATGCTGTTTTCCATTTTTGCATTCGCCCGTGAAAGCGATAAAGTAAGTGCTTTGGTAAAGGCTGCATTCTTAAAAGATTTTTCATCTGCTTCAAACGTAAGTTGGGAAAGATCAAAGGGATATTATTTTGCAACATTTACCATCAACCAGTTGGAAGTGAATGCAGCCTATAGCGAGGCCGCCGAATTAGTTGCCACTTCCAGGTCTATCGAATTTGGCCAGTTGCCATTAAGTGTTTCGATCGCTGTGTCAAAAAAATACCCAGGGTATAATTTGCCGAAAACTGCAATGGAATTGAGCTACGATGGAGTTACAAGCTATTACATTAATATAGAAAATGACCGCCAGATTTTAAAATTAAAATGCTCTGGCGGCGGAGATATTCAGGTAGATCGCAAAGTGAAGAAAAAATAAAGCACGAAAAGGATAGTAGAAAATAGCCGTCTTTTAAAAGGCGGCTATTTTTTTGTAAACATTTCCGAATTCTTGTTTAGAGATTATCTTTCAACGAATATAACAATGATAGTGTTTACGGTTTTAATACTAGCGGACAAGTATACGTGATTGAGTTTATAAAGTCTTGGTTGAACTAAAAGCTATCAAAATAGCCGGTTCGATGTCTGGAACAAAACACAATTGTATCGGTACTTTATCCTGTAGTTTCATTTCTGAAATTTAACTGAACCCCTTCGCTGCTTTTTGGTGCGTAAAAAAAATTACTTTTGCATCCTCCATCAACGTTAATCTACCTTAATTGTATTTAATAAAAATGGATGAATTGTAAAGCAACATAAAATATAAAAAAATGAGTAAGGGACCGGTTTCAAATTTTATAGCGCATCACTACCGCCATTTTAATGCAGCGGCTTTAATGGATGCTGCCAAAGGCTATGTAACCCACCTGGAAGAAGGAGGAAAAATGATGGTCACCTTAGCTGGTGCTATGAGTACGGCTGAATTGGGCCTCAGTCTTGCAGAAATGATTCGCCAGGATAAGGTTTCCATTATCAGTTGTACCGGAGCCAATCTGGAAGAAGATATCATGAATTTGGTGGCGCATAGTCATTACAAAAGGGTGCCAAATTACCGTGATTTAAGTCCGCAGGAGGAATGGGATTTGCTGGAGAATCATTACAACCGTGTAACAGATACCTGTATTCCGGAGGAAGAAGCATTTAGAAGATTGCAGCAGCACATTCATAAAATATGGAAAGATGCAGATGACAAAGGTGAACGATATTTTCCGCATGAATACATGTACAAGATGTTGTTGAGCGGCGTGCTGGAACAATATTACGAAATTGATCCGAAAAATAGCTGGATGCTCGCAGCAGCGGAAAAAAATATTCCAATTGTAGTACCGGGTTGGGAGGATAGTACGATGGGAAATATTTTTGCATCGTATATCATCAAAAATCAATTGAAGGCATCCACTATGAAAAGTGGTATCGAATACATGGTGTGGCTGTCAGATTGGTACAGAAATAACTCTGCCGGAAAAGGCGTAGGATTTTTTCAGATTGGTGGCGGTATCGCCGGCGATTTCCCGATATGCGTGGTGCCAATGATGTACCAGGACCTGGACTGGCATGATGTTCCTTTTTGGAGTTATTTCTGCCAGGTTAGTGATAGTACCACTTCTTATGGTTCCTATTCCGGTGCAGTTCCCAATGAAAAAATCACCTGGGGTAAACTAGACATTCATACGCCTAAGTTTATTGTAGAGAGTGATGCTACCATTGTTTGTCCGCTGATATTTGCGTGGATATTGGGTTGGTAGTGTAGTATATCACAATTGGCTGATGTGCAATTCGTCAGGAGAAATAAAAACAAATAATCGAATGAATTCATACCTCGAAGAAACATACCTGGAAGCAGAAGCTGATATTAAGGAAGGTAATTTTGTGGATGCGTTCAGAAAATACGAGGCCATTTTATTGGAAGAACCGTCTAATGGCCCGACTTTAAATTCGTTGGGTTGGCTTAGTAAAACACAAATTGAAGATTTTACCAAAGCAGAAGCCTATTACAAAGCAGCAATTGCGGCCGATTCGAAATATCCGCATAGTTATAACAATTATGCTACGCTCTTAACGGAGATGGAACGATTTGAGGAATTGGAAGTGTTACTGCAAACCTGTTTTAGGATACCCACAATCGAAAAGTCGTGGGTATTCATGAAGCTTGGTTTAATGGAAGAGCTCAAATTGAATTTTAAGGGCGCTATTGCAAACAATGAAAAGGCAATTCTCGTGGCCATTAGTGATGATAAGATAAAAGATTATCAACAGCATATTATCCGTTGTAAAAGCAAGATTGAGTTATCAAAAAGTCACCTGAAATGGATCAACCAGTTGAAGAAATGAATTTAATTTGATTGGCATAAAAAATAGAAGAGCTCCGTTTAATCCGGGGCTCTTTTGTTTTATCTTGTTCCCATGTCTAAAGGGATATCTCTTTTTAGCATTTCATTGCGATTGGCAATTTCCCAGGCGGTGAGAAAAATCATTTTCGTTCTTTTCTCATACAAATCCCAATAGATCTTGTCAACTGTATCGGTGGGTTTATGGTAATCGGATTTAAGCATACCATCATAAAAGAATAAAATAGGTACTCCTTTTTTGGCAAAATTGTAATGATCGCTCCGGAAGTAAATCCTGTTCGGGTCTTTTGGATCATCAAATTTGTAATCAAACACCAGATTGGTGTATTTCTTATTGACGCCTTCATTAATACCGGATAATTCACTGCTCAGTTTATCATGGCCAATTACATACACATAGTTTAACGTGTCGTCCGTGTTCCTTTCAGTATCAATTCGTCCTACCATGTCGGTATTTAGATCAACGGATGTTTTATCCAACGGAAATAATGGATGATCAGCATAATATTCACTGCCCCATAATCCTTTTTCTTCTCCGCTAACAGTCATAAACACAACGGTTCGTCTTGGCCCCACGCCAGCCGCCTTTGCTTTTGCAAAAGCTTCGGCCATTGCTATCACAGCACAGGTGCCACTTCCGTCGTCATCGGCACCGTAATATATTTTGCCATCACGTTTTCCAAGATGATCGTAGTGAGCGGTTAAAAAAACAAACTCATCTTTTTTATCGGTACCCTCTATGATGCCAATAACATTGCTTGCATTAACTGTAATACGGTATTTGTTATACGTAAATGAAGTTTTTAGTTTTTTACTATAACTCCAGTCTTTTGCAAAAGACTCGTTGGCTTTGGCCAGTTTTAATAGTGCATCAAAATTATTGGTAAAAGATGCTGCAAATTCATGCGATAAAAAAGCATGGTTGATTATTTTGCCTGATGTAGTGCGTGGAAAATAAGTATTGGTTTTCTTATTGGATTCGATCGTTCTTGGTGAAAAGTTTGCCTGTGCCGGATTGATAATAAATGCGCCAATGGCTCCCTTTGCCGCTGCTGCTGCTAATTTTGTGCTTGTTCCGGGAAATGTCCACACACTGCTTTTATTGGAGCCACTCACAAGATATTTACCATCTTTTTTGGGCTCGCCTAAAAAGAATACAACAATTTTTCCTTTTACATCAAGCCCGGTGTAATCCGAGTAGGTAGTATCATCAATACCATAACCAACAAATACTAATTTTTTTCCTTTAAATTTATTGGTTTCACTTAGTGCGGCCTGGCTATAATAATCTTTGCCTAATTCGGCAATTTTATCACCCACGATCAATTCGCTGCCACCAAGACTATCCTGAAAAAGAGGGTACAATTGCTGGTATCCGTTTAACTGGTTTACCGGATTTAGGCCGAGGACTTTGAATTGGGATTCAATATATGCAGCAGCTTTTCGTTGTCCTTCGGTACCTGTTTCCCGGCCTTCCATTTCATCACTTGCAATAATGGTTAAATGTTTTTTTAAATCAGCGGTAGTAATACTGTTGGCAAATTTGGCCGAATTGTCAACCTGCGCAAAAGGATTTAATTGTAAGCCCAGTGCCAATATGCCCAGGAAAAAGGTTTTTTTCATTTATAAAATTTGAAACTAAAATACAGGAACCAGTAAGGTCATTGTTATTTCTTTGATGAATGGCAACCATCAGTATTTTTTATTGCTGATGTGAAGTGCTAGCAGGAAATTTTGTTTATCCTATCCTGATGACGTCCGCCTTCAAAGGCAGTGTTCATAAAAACATCCAGCATTTTTTCAGCATCGCCATCCCTTACAAAACGGGCCGGTATGCAAATAATATTGGCATCATTGTGTTTTCGTGCCAACTCTGCCAGTTCTTCACCCCAGCAAATGGCGGCTCTTACACCCTGGTGTTTATTGGCACTGATGGCAACACCATTGGCACTGCCGCACAACAGAATACCAAATGCAACTTCGCCTTTCTCTACGGCGTTTGCAACCGGGTGAGCAAAATCCGGATAGTCAACAGAGTCTTTTGAAAACGTACCAAAATCTTTAAACAGCAGACCTTCAGCCTCCAACAATGAAATCAGGTCTTCTTTGCAATCGAATCCAGCATGGTCGCAACCAATGGCGATCGGTAATTTAAAATTAAAAGAAGTCATAGTAATTAATAAGGTGTGAATAGATCATTGTTTCAGCTTTTATTGGGAGTGAATGGTTGCACTTCCTTTTAACTCCATTCTTTTTCCTCTTCCTTCAGCCTGTTTTTTTCAACACGGGTTGCCAGCAGGATGCTGATCCAATACAAAAGCAACAATGGTATAGCAACTAAAAACTGGCTGGTCCAGTCTGGCGAAGGCGTAATGACAGCAGCTACAATCAGAATTACTACAAACGCAAATTTAAAATACTGCCTTAAAATACTTCCGGTGATCAACCCGATTTTAGCAAGCACATAGGATAAAACCGGCAATTCAAAAGCAATGCCGCAACCAAGCATAAGGTTGGTAAGACTATCAATATAATCATCTATCGCAGGGCGATATTGAATCATGGAGTTTTTTCCCAGGGTGAAGCTTGCCAGAAAGTTAAAAGTAAAAGGAGCTAATAGATAATAACCAAAAGCAGCACCGGTGAAAAAGCAGAGGGAAACCCAAAAAATACTTCCCCGGCCATATTTTCTTTCTTTAGGAGATAAGGCAGGCTTGATAAAGCGCCATATTTCCCAGAAAATATACGGGAATGCTGCAATAAGCCCACCGATCATGGCAATTGAGATAGCAGAGGTAAAAGTGCCATTAACAGTAGTAACCTGAAAGTCAATTTTAACAGGTGGCATACAAAAGCCATCTCCCAGATGCAGCCACTGTCCAAATCGGCAAAGGGCGCCATAAGTGACAAATTTTTCATTGGCGGGAGCCAGGATAATATTGTCGTAAATCCAGTCAATGTAAATAAATATTGCAATGGCTGCTACGAGCCATGCGAGGATAGAGCGCATGATATGCCAGCGCAATTCTTCAATGTGGTCAAAGAAGGTCATTTCCGCCTCTTCCTCATTATTATCCTTACCAGCTTTTAGTCGCTTGAAGAATGATTTTCTTTCAGATGCTGTTGTCGCCAATTCGATAAATTAAAATAAATTATTACAAATGATTTTACATTGCTAAATCCAAAACAAGCTCAAAAGTAAAACTCTTTTATGATTAAAGGGTATAGATTATATGGAACTAAACTGCTTTACATTGCCTGTGCGTTTTAATTCACCCCAACCTTGTAGCTCTCCTTTTATTGCACTGTTCAAAGATTTGATAACAATTAATACATCAGTTGCCGATAAATGAGTCTTTGCGGTATCATCCACAAAAGTTTTTTATAATCTTCTTTTTCAAATGCAAAGGCAAGGGCCGCTCCCGCAATATCCACCAACGTGAAAATGAGGTAATAAGTAACTTCAGCAAAAAACAGGTTTAATTTCTTTTTCCAATCTTGTTTTACGGGTGGCATTAAATCTCCCCTTGTTCTTCCCATCAGGTTGGCACAGTTGGGGTTGAGGATTGCCCTATAAACTTTTGCCCGGTCATTTATTTCTGGCAAAGAGGGATTTGTTGCGTTTATGACTGGCAGGATGGTAACGAATAAAAGAAGGCGATTACTATGCCTATTATTCTACTGGTCCATTTTACTCTTGTCCAGCGTTTTTGCGTTTGTGTGTGGAAAATCTGGGAGGTATGGCTCATGTAATGTAAAGCTACCTCAAATGTATAGCTACACGTGTACCGGCTTTGGTTAGTGTATCGTTATGCAGTTAACTGTAATAGTAAGATTTAGCGGAACGAGAAGGGGATTAAAAACACAACAGAAATAACCCATGTGAGACAGGTATAAAAATTAAAATTTCCAAAGGTTGTTTACAAAAGAAAGACCCCTGTAGAAACAGGGGTCGTTTACCAAAACTAACTGCTTATGAGAAAAATTTGAATTTTATATTTATACGCTTTAAACATTATTGTGCAAATGAAGTGCCAACCCATTTAATCTAACTGTTAATAAATGTCTAACGCTACTACCGTAAATAAAGAACGCTTAAAAAACCGGATTATTTTGTTAATAACATCAAACAATTCCAATGTTTTTATTTATTGAATAAAGGTATATCTATATTTTAAAAAACAGCAGGAAAATATCTTAAATTTTGTCGCTTTAACAATTATTTAATGGGTATTATTTTAAGAATCCCTGAATCATGTCCATTATGCCATTGCCGCCATTTTGGGATTGCTGTCGCTGTTGTTGAGCACCGCCGGTTATTTTACTCATGATGTCGTCTAAACCAACTTTTCCGTCGCCATTGGCATCAAGTCCGCCATTGCTTAAAATTCCTTGTAAATCAAATCCTCCGGCAGCACCAGGCTGGGTATTTCCTCCAGTGAGTGAGCCGATTATGCTGGTAATATCAAAACTGTTGTTGTTGGGATCGTTGGTTTTAGTTACAAGATTGCTGAGTACAGATGGAATAAGGTTATTTGCAATACCACTCGCCTGATCTCCGGCTATTCCGTAATTGTTGGTAAGCTTGTTTGTAAAATTGCTGACAATATTCCCCACAATGGGATTATTGAGTAAGGTACTAATCCCGACTGTGCTATTGTTATTATTACTGTTGAAAAGAGAAAGTACCTTTTGAAATCCGCCGCCTGCCAAAACCCCTTGAAGCCCATCCGCTACAGAATGGGTAGCATCGGCCAATACCGCATTATTTTGCTCGTTTGGGATTGCAGGATTTTCAATAACGGACGAAATGCCTTGTTCTTTAATCAGATTAAATAAGTTTTCTAACATAGACTATTTTTTAGGCATTAAATGTAGGAACTTCAAGTTACATTACAAATAATTTTCAATTAATTCTGGGTAGCCATTTTTTCTGCATTTTCCGCAAATTGCAAAGCGTCAATAAACTCCTGCACTTCTCCATTCAACACATTATCCAAATTATAAACAGTCAGTCCAATACGATGATCGGTTACGCGTCCTTGTGGAAAATTATAGGTTCTTATTTTTGCACTTCTATCTCCTGTACTTACCAAACTTTTACGTTTGTGGGCAATGGCTTCTTCCGCTTTTCGAACTTCTTCATCGTATAGCTTGGTTCTCAACATGTCCATCGCTTTTTCCTTGTTTCCCAACTGGCTTCTTTCTGTTTGGCACATAACTACTAACCCCGTAGGTTTATGGGTTAAAAACACTTTGGTCTCCACCTTGTTTACGTTTTGTCCACCTGCACCACCACTTCTGGCCGTTTCCATTTTAACATCGCTTTCCTTTAATTCAAAATCAACTTCCTCCGCTTCGGGCATAACGGCAACAGTGGCAGCGCTGGTATGTACCCTTCCACTGGCTTCCGTATCCGGCACTCTTTGCACACGGTGAACACCACTTTCAAACTTCAATACACCATACACATCATCACCTACAACCTCTACCTGCACTTCTTTATACCCACCCGCTGTACCTTCACTTTCACTAAGCAACGCAGTTTTCCAGCCTTTTTTCTCACAATATTTTAAGTACATTCTTAGCAGGTCACCGGCAAAAAGAGAGGCCTCATCGCCTCCGGTTCCGGCCCTAATTTCGAGTATGGCATTCTTCTCGTCATAAGGATCTTTAGGGATTAACATATTGCGCAGTGCTTTCTCCAGTGCTTCTTTCTTTTCATCCAACGCTGGTAATTCCTGTTTGGCCAAATCCCTCATTTCTGCGTCGTCGCCGTTTAGTACCTCTTTGTTAAATTCAATGTCATCCAATAATCGTACATAGGCATCTCTTGCCAACACAATTTTTTCGAGACTGCGGTATTCTTTACTGATGGTAGTAAATTTTTTATTGTCAATTACAATTTCAGGGTTGGTTAACGCCACACCTAAATTGTCGAATCTTCCTTTTATCGCATCTAATTTGTCTAACATAAATTTATTTTAACCAACCTTTATTAAGGTTAACGACTATTTTTATCTTTCTTATTCTATTCGAATTGAATAAAATTGAGGTGTGTTTAAGACCTTTAGGTTTCATAAAATACATAACCGCTGTAAAGCTGGCGGCAAATTTACAATATATCAACCAATCATTTTGTACAGAAAATTTACTGCAGATAATATTTTTAACGGCTACGAAATACTTTCCGATGCGGAAGTTTTAATAACCGATGCAACAGGAACCATTATTGAAATCGTTAATGAGCAAGATGCCGGCGACGAAATAGAAAGGTTCCGGGGCCTGCTTACGCCGGGCTTCATTAATGCGCATTGTCATTTAGAACTGAGTCATTTAAAAGGAACCATCGCTGAAAAGACTGGGTTGGTCGGATTTGTTCAGCAGGTAATGGGTAACCGTGTGGCTGCAAGTGAATTGAAACTTGAAGCTATGATGAAAGCCGAGTCTGAATTGTATGAATGCGGCACCATTGCCGTGGGGGATATTTGCAACACTTCGGATTCTATAGCCGTAAAACAAAAAAGCAATTTGCTTTGGCACAACTTTATAGAGGTAAGCGGTTTTGTAGATGCGGTAGCTCAACAAAGATTGACAAATGCTAAATTGGTTTACGAGCAGTTTAAATGTTTGGTAGCGGATCAAAAGACCAGCCTTACACCACATGCGCCATACAGTGTTTCAAAAACGCTGTTTCAACTGTTGAATGATGCGAGTGCGAATGAAATAATAAGCATTCATAACCAGGAATGTGCGGCCGAAGATGAGCTATACCGAAATAAGTCTGGCGGATTTTTAGAGTTGTATAAGAATTTCGGGATAGACATTAGCTCGTTTAAACCAACAGGAAAATCTAGTTTTAAGAGCTGGTTGCCATTTTTCAACCTGAAACAGTCTGTGATATCTGTACACAACACGTTTACAAGTGAGAGTGACATGAACTTTTGCAAAACTTACGAGGAGTATATCAGCCGCCATTTTTTCTATTGTATTTGTGCAAATGCCAATCAATACATTGAGCAAAAGATGCCACCCATGGAATTATTGATGAAAAATAATGTTTGTCTGGTTATCGGCACCGATAGTTATGCAAGCAACTGGCAGTTGAATATCCTGGAAGAAATTAAGGCGATTCAACGGGGAACCAAGCCTGCTATTCCCTTAAATATCCTTTTACAGTGGGCGACATTAAATGGTGCAAAAGCTTTAAAACTGGATCATTTGATTGGTAGTTTTGAGAAAGGAAAAAAGCCGGGAATTGTTTTAATTGATCGGTTGGATGGGTTACAAACTACTAAAGAGTCGAAGGCAAAGCGGATTTTATAGGTAAGAACTTTTTGACACGAAATACACGAATTTTAAAGCACGAATTCCTCGAATTTTAAATTGAGGATCAGGCTAATTTCTGATGCTCCAATAGACGCAGGAGGGGTGGAGTGACCGAAAAGTTTGTAGGCGCAGAAATGAGGGGCGGGCAAAGAGCGATGGTTTTCTGTGCCTGGCGGTTATAAATGCTTATTTAAAAAAAATGGTGTTTTGCCTCCTGAAACTAAACAAACAAATTAAAAACAACGGTATGGAAATTCGCAATTCTGCAGATTATTATGATGGAAGCGGTTTGAGAGATTTGATACTTGAACTCGACCTTCATAAGTTTTTTGAAGATAAAGATTATGGGAACAATGACGTAAAATTCTTTTATGTAATAAACTGTTTAAAATTCAATGCAAAAAGTAGGAGAAGATTCGATCACAAGGACAAAGTTTTATATTGGGATGTAGTACTTGATTATTTAACAATAAAAAAGGCGAATGTCAATGAAAAGAAAAAATTTTTAGCAACCAGCATAATTAGTTCTTTTGATATCCTAGATCAGTATAAAAAATTAAATCTTGATAAAGATTCGATAAAGGAAGATGCAAAAAAATATTTTATAGAATTAGGTTGGTTGTAATTTACCGCCACTGCCTTGGTTTTGTTTGTCACCAAAAGAATGGATATTTAATTTTAATGAGGTTTAAAACACGATAGGCGTTATACTACAACGCTATACAGACATAAAATGTTAACTATCTGATGAAGGCTGTGCGGCACTGAAAAGGAGCGGAGGTTTTGCGGAATAAATTCCCACAGTCGCAAGATGTGCTGTGAATTGTGAGTACTCATCTGGGGCAGAAGTATTATGTAACCGTAAAAGCTTTCAGGCGCTGAATCCGGTATCTATCGGATTGCACCAATTTTTGGCACGATTCTATCCGTCTGATTCCACGAATTATTAATTAAACCTCGTATTGATTTCTGAGCCGCTGGCTAACAAGTGTTGAATATTCACTATTGACCAATCACCATCCGATAGCTATCGGATCACCATTCACACTTAACCAGGGTTTAAAAAATTTCCTGCAATACTTCAA
>JBGSMI010000024.1:0-10997 GCA_041740215.1 Ferruginibacter sp. | reverse complement strand
TTTATTTAAGATTAGCGCAATGCCTGCACCTTGGCTCATACAAATCTTTTTCTCCCAGTAATGCCAGCTCTGCTGCGGCTGTTTTCCGATAGCTGAAATTGGCTATATTACCACACTTTACGCAGATTGCATGCAGTTTGGTAATGTAATCTGCAATGGCCAGCAAATTGGGCATTTGTCCAAATGGTTTGCCGGTATAATCCATATCCAACCCGGCTACAATTACCCTCTTTCCGCTCACTGCCAGTTGCTCACATACATTGGTAATTTCTGCGTCAAAAAACTGCGCTTCATCAATGCCCACCACATCTGCATCCTGTGCCAGCAACAATATCGTTTGAGAACTTTCTACCGGGGTGCTTTGTATAAAATTGGTATTGTGACTTACAATGTTCACCTCATCATATCTGGTATCAAAAGCGGGCTTAAATATTTCAGCTTTCAGATTTGCAATTTTAACTCTTTTAAGTCTGCGGATTAGTTCTTCTGTTTTTCCGCTAAACATGCTACCACAAATTACCTCAATCCAGCCTCTTCTTTCACCGGATAAACTGGGTTCAATAAACATTTTTATATTTTTTTAGCAATTGAGTTAGTAACTTTATTCGAATAAATGCAAAGATTCAAGTTTTTAGCCCATTGGTCAAAACTTAATTTTTTTGTCTTTTTAAATTGATCATTCAATTAACAAGGTTTTTATGGAAAGAGTGGCAACGATTTTGCAAAATTTGCAACAACAATTTAATAACGGGGTATCTGCCAATCAGCTTTTACTAACCGTGCAAATGTTGCAGCACGAGTTAACCCATTTGCAATTGACGCATCCCGGCGTGGAAAGTAAATCTGTGGTAGTTTCTATGCCTTTACAGGCAATTGTTCCTCAGACCGAAAATAAGGTTGAAGTAGTGTCAAAACCAGTTGTAGAAGAAAAGATAATTGAAGTGCTGCAAATTGATGAAGAAGAAGTGGCAGCAGAATTGGAAGAAATAAAGCGCAATGCAGCGGTAATGCAACAACTAAGCGGTCACAATAAGCCGCATGTAATGTTTGACCAGGGGTACGATGATATACCAACACTTAGCCACCAGTTTAATCGTCCTGAAAGAGAGCACAGTAAAGAGATTAATGAAACTGTAGCTGTTGAATTGTCTTCTTTGAATGACAGTTTAAAAGTGCATAAAATAGAAATTAGTGAAAAACTGACCGGCATGCCGGTAAAGGATTTACGGAAAGCAATTGGTATCAATGATCGTTTTTTGTACATCAATGATTTATTCCGGGGTGATGAAGTAATGTATGAAAGAAGCATTAAAACCATCAATAGTTTTTCTATATGGGCAGAGGCGGAATATTGGGTAAGAAGAGAATTAAAAATAAAGTTAGGATGGGTGGATGACAATGAAACCGTTCAACAATTTGATCAACTCGTTAAAAGGCGTTTCTCCTGAATGAACTGAATTATTTTATTACTTGCTCCCTTATTAGCATACACGTATTTTTTAGCTGCGTTGCCCTTAGTAGCCAATAAGGTTTCGTCTTTCCATAATTCGTTTAAGATACTTTCAAGTTCAAGCGCATTCTCAATTGATATTCCACCACCGCATTCCACCAGCTCAATTGCTTCTGAATATTTTTCATATTCGGGTCCGTAAATAACTGCTTTCCCGTAAACTGCAGCTTCCAGCACATTGTGTACGCCATCAGCGCCAAATCCGCCGCCAACATAGGT
Source organism: Ferruginibacter sp. (assembly GCA_041740215.1). Classification (GTDB taxonomy): domain Bacteria; phylum Bacteroidota; class Bacteroidia; order Chitinophagales; family Chitinophagaceae; genus Ferruginibacter. Next base: position 9,268 of record JBGSMI010000024.1, on the reverse strand, counting down.
GATATCCGCATATTGATACAGCCTTGAAAGCATTCCTACATTATCAATGATTAAAACATGCGGTATTTTTATTTGGTCGTCAGTGGCTTGCTGTTGGTTCTTGATTAGGTCGGAATAAAATACCGAATCGGGAAATTCTTCTTTTACGTCTTTCAAATTATCTGCATCAATTTCATGAGGAGCAATAATAAATTTTATCTGTGGGTTGGCCCTTACGTAATGAGTAAGTTCAGCTTCGTCATCTTCCCATGTGCTGCCTGCAACTAAAACTTTGCTATTGCCACAAAATTGCGCAATCAATGGAAGTGGTTCAAATTTTTCGGCTATCTCAATAACCCGGTCAAATCGGGTGTCACCGGTAATGCTAACGTTTTCAAGAAATCCAATTGTTGCCAATAAATTTCCTGAGCTTTCATTTTGTACAAATAAGTGCGTAAAACATAACAGCATCTGGCGCCATATTTTGCCGTACCACTTAAAAAAGGAATGCCTCTCCCGAAAAATGCCCGAGATCAATAGCACCGGGATATTTCTGTTTTTTAACTCATGCAGATAATAATACCAGTATTCATATTTTACCCAAAGCACAAGGGAGGGATTCAGTGCATCTATCATTCTTTTGGCGTTGGATGGACTGTCCATTGGCAAATAGTAAATATGATCAGCACCTTTATAATTTTTCATCACTTCATAACCAGAGGCAGAAAAAAAAGTTAACACGATGGTAATATGCGGATATTGTTGTTTTAAGGATTCCAAAACGGGTCGTCCTTGTTCAAATTCTCCCAGGCTTGCACAGTGCATCCAGATGAGTTGTTGATTGCCCGGAGAAGCATTTGCCTTAATCCGGGAAAAAATATCTTTTCGACCCTGTACACCAAGCCTGGCTTTAATATTGAATAAAGCTGCGGCTTGAAAACCCAGTGCAAATGCCTTTAAAAAAATATCGTATGCAAGTTTGCCCAATGCTTAATTTTAAACAAAGCTAATCGCAAAATTGCAATCTTTCGAATCCTTAGTACTACGGGCCGCTTCAATCTTGAATCTTAGGACTGAAGCCCTATCTTTGCAACTCCAAAAAAATAATATATGAGGCCCTTGCAAATGGTGGATACTAAAAGCCAGTATTATAAAATAAAATCCGAAGTAGATGCTGCCGTTATAGCGGTGCTGGAGAGCTCCCAGTTTATTGGCGGTAAAGTATTGAACGACTTTGAAAACAATCTTGCAAACTATAATGGAGTGAAACACGTGGTGCCTTGTGCCAACGGAACCGATGCGTTACAGATTGCCATGATGGCGCTTGATTTGCAGCCGGGCGATGAAGTCATTACCCCGTCCTTTACTTACATAGCAACCGTAGAGGCAGCAGCTTTGCTCAGACTACAGCCTGTTTTTGTAGATGTAGATCCTAACACTTTTTGCATGGATCCGATAGCGTTGGAAAAGGCCATCACGCCAAAGACAAAAGCGGTTATTCCGGTTCATCTTTACGGGCATGCAGCCGATATGGAAAAAATTATGGATATTGCAAATCGGCATAATTTATTTGTTATTGAAGACAATGCACAGGCTATCGGTTGTGATTATACATTCAGCGATGGCAGGGTTACTAAAACCGGTGGCATTGGCCATATTGGATGTACTTCTTTTTATCCTTCCAAAAATTTAGGGGCTTATGGAGATGGGGGTGCAATATTTACAAACGATGCTGCGTTACAAGAAAGACTGAAAAAGATTGCTGTTCACGGACAGAGCAAACGGTACTATCACGATTTGGTGGGATGTAATTCCAGATTGGATACGGTGCAGGCAGCGATCCTTGATATCAAATTAAAGCACCTGGATGATTACAATGCAGCTCGCAGAAAGGCTGCGGATTATTATGATAAAGCATTTGCAAATAATGAAAAAGTAACTATCCCATTCAGGGCTTCTTATAGTAAACATGTGTTTCATCAATACACCATTTTAATCAACGAGGTTGCAGGCAGTAGTCATAGCAGGGATGGGTTAAACCAATACCTGGCTGATAAAGGGATTCCTTCAATGATATACTACCCGGTGCCATGTCATCGCCAGCAAATGTTTGAATCACTAGGAGGAGATGCTTTTAATTTACCTGTTACAGATTGGCTGTCGGAAAGGGTTATTTCATTGCCCATTCACACCGAACTTGATGAAGAACAACAAGATTTTATTATTTCAAATGTATTAGATTATTTAAACCAAAAATAAAACAACATGAAAATTGCAGTAGTTGGAACTGGTTATGTAGGACTTGTAACCGGTACATGTTTTGCAGAAACGGGCAACGAAGTTGTCTGCGTAGACATTGATAAAACTAAAGTAGACAAATTGTCCTCTGGGAAAATTACGATTTATGAACCGGGTCTTGAAAAGATATTTTTGAGGAATCAAAAAGAAGGACGATTAAAATTCACCACTTCATTGGTTGAAGGAATTAAAGATGCGAAAGTTATATTTCTTGCATTGCCTACGCCTCCCGGCGAAGATGGAAGTGCAGATTTAAAATACATTTTAGGTGTGGCCAAAGATTTAGGGGCCCTGTTGGTAGCAGGTGATTATAAAGTAATCATTGATAAAAGCACCGTACCGGTTGGAACTGCTGAAAAGGTAAAACAAGCCTTGATGAACAATGGTGGTATCCAGGGAACCTTCGACATTGTAAGCAATCCCGAATTTTTAAGAGAAGGGGTGGCCGTAGATGATTTTATGAAACCAGACAGGGTAGTTATTGGTACTTCATCCGATAAGGCAAAAAAGATACTAAATGACTTATATGCACCGTTTGTGCGCCAGGGTAACCCGGTAATTTTCATGGATGAAAAAAGTGCTGAGTTAACCAAATACGCAGCGAATTCTTTCCTTGCAACCAAAATCACCTTTATGAACGAGATAGCCCAGCTATGCGAGTTGTTGGGAGCAGATGTGGATATGGTGCGCAAGGGAATTGGTAGCGATGATCGCATTGGAAGACGCTTTTTATTTCCAGGTATTGGCTATGGCGGAAGTTGCTTTCCAAAAGATGTGCAGGCACTTGCGAAGTCATCTACAGAAGTGGATTATAGTTTTAAAATTTTAGATGCAGTAATGGAGGTGAACGAAAAGCAAAAACTGCATTTGGTGCCGAAAATTAAAGCATTTTTTGGGGATGATTTAAAAGGTAAAAAAATTGCATTGTGGGGATTGGCCTTTAAGCCAAATACCGATGATATTCGGGAAGCACCAGCCCTTTATTTGATTGATGCATTTTTGGAAGCGGGTGCCACCGTAGCAACCTTTGATCCCGAAGCCATGAGCAATGTAAAGCAACTGTTGGGAGATAAAATTACGTTTGTAGAAAGTCAGTATGATGCCTTGACAGATGCCGACGCATTGGTGATTGCAACAGAATGGAGTGAGTTTAGAACACCTGATTTCAATAAGATATCTTCGTTATTAAAAAACAAAGCCATATTCGATGGCCGAAATTTATTTGATTTAAAAGCGATGGAAGATCTCGGTTATCACTACGTTAGCATTGGTAGAAGAGTGATCAATCCAATCGGTTAAATGATTCAAAAACATTCATTGTATGACGCGGTGAATGTTTTTATTTATACAGCATTTTAATTTTATACAATGGCAAAAAGAGTATTGATTACAGGCGCAGCCGGATTTTTAGGATCGCATTTATGCGACCGCTTCATTAAAGAAGGATTCAACGTAATTGGAATGGATAATTTAATTACAGGAGATCTTAAAAATATTGAGCATCTTTTTAAATTAAAGGAATTCGAGTTTTACCATCACGACGTTTCCAAGTTTATCCATATCCCCGGTGAACTGGATTACATTCTTCATTTTGCATCGCCTGCCAGTCCAATAGATTATTTAAAAATTCCGATTCAAACATTAAAAGTTGGATCATTGGGTACACATAATTGTCTGGGTTTAGCCCTTGCAAAAAAAGCAAGAATATTGGTGGCCAGCACAAGTGAAGTGTATGGGGATCCTGTTGTACATCCTCAGAATGAAGAATACTGGGGAAATGTGAATCCCGTTGGACCAAGAGGTGTGTATGACGAAGCCAAGCGTTTTCAGGAAGCGATTACCATGGCTTATCATACTTTTCATCAGGTGGAAACCAGGATCATCAGAATCTTCAATACTTATGGTCCACGGATGCGGTTAAACGATGGCCGTGCATTGCCGGCATTTATTGGACAAGCCTTGCGTGGTGAAGATTTAACAGTTTTTGGAGATGGTAGCCAGACGAGAAGTTTTTGTTATGTAGCGGATCTGGTAGAAGGCATTTACCGTTTACTGATGAGCGATTATGCGCAGCCGGTTAATATTGGTAATCCCGATGAAATCTCATTAAAGGATTTCGCAGAAGAAATAATTAAACTAACGGGTACGGAACAAAAAATTGTCTACAAGCCATTGCCAACCGATGATCCAAAACAACGCCAGCCCGATATTACAAAGGCAAGGGAAATCTTAGGATGGCAGCCAACTGTAAACAGGGCAGATGGATTAAAAATAACGTACGAATATTTCAAATCATTACCACAGGAAGAATTGTATAAATTGCCAAAAGAGTTTACCAAAGCTCCCAAGACAACTTAGATAAGGCGCAATGTAAAGAAACCTTTTTTTGAACTATTTAATAGCAACAGATAATACTAACCCTTAAAAAAAATCCAATAGCCCTGCTTACAGGGCGGAGCGACAGTCGCTATTCCCCAACGGGGATATTGGTGTATTAAAATTATGTATCAGCATTTATTGGATAAACAAAAGACACTTGCAGTAATTGGTTTAGGATACGTAGGATTGCCAATCGCATTGGAGTTTGCCAAAAAACTTAAAGTAATAGGCTTTGATATCAATGCCAAAAGAGTGGAGATGATGCGCAATAGCATTGATCCCAGTCAGGAATTGGAAAAGGAAGCATTTGATGGTTGTGATATAGAATTTACCAACGATCTGGAGGTGTTGAAAAAGGCGAATTTTTTTATCGTAGCTGTTCCTACACCGGTAGATGATCACAATGTTCCCGACCTGGTGCCTGTGCAAAAAGCCAGCGAAACAATTGGTAAAGTAATAAAAGAAGGCGACTATGTAGTATTTGAAAGCACGGTTTATCCGGGCTGTACCGAAGAGGATTGTTTGCCGATCATTGAAAAATTATCCGGCCTTAAAAATATTGTAAACTTTAAGCTGGGATATTCGCCGGAAAGAATAAATCCAGGTGACAAAGAACATACCCTTGCTAAAATAATTAAAGTAGTAAGTGGTTGTGATGCAGAAAGTTTGGATGTTGTAGCCAAAGTTTATGAGCTGGTGGTAACAGCAGGTGTACACAAAGCTTCTAGTATAAAAGTAGCTGAAGCTGCTAAAATCATTGAAAACACCCAACGTGATCTCAACATCGCCCTGATGAATGAACTCTCCATTATTTTCGATAAAATGGGCATCAATACTTTTGAAGTACTGGAAGCTGCAGGAACCAAATGGAACTTCCTGAAATTTCAACCAGGTCTTGTGGGCGGTCATTGTATCGGAGTTGACCCTTATTATCTCACCTACAAATCAAAAGAGCTGGGATATGATAGCCAGGTAATATTAGCCGGCAGGGTAATCAATGATGGTATGGCCGATCATATCGCAAAGAAAGTATTGCAACATATTATTCAAAACAACGGCAATGTTAAAGATGCTAAGGTGTTAATAATGGGTGCCACGTTTAAAGAAAACGTTAGCGATATCCGTAACAGTAAAGTGGCAGATGTTTTCAACGGATTAACGTCTTTTTCATTGAATGTAGATATAACCGATCCTTATGCGTCAAGCGATGAATTGCAGCATGAATATGGTTTTTCGCTAACACCTGAATTGGGAAATGATTACGATGCCATCATTGTAGCTGTTCCGCACAACGATTACAAAGCGCTCGATGATGCTTACTTTGCAGGTATCACCAAACCCGGTGCCATCGTAGCTGATTTAAAAGGTATCTTCCGTGAAAAAATAACGACCCGGAAGTATTGGAGTTTGTAAATGAAGTTTCATTAATTAGAAAAAGGAGTATAAAATAATTTATCAAAACACACCGCTGCAATCAATACAATGAATACTACTTTTCATACAAAAGACCTTAGTCAGGATAGCTTTTTAATCACAGGTGGAGCTGGATTTATAGGTAGCCATCTGGCAGAATATTTATTAAAAAATGGTGCCGCCAAAGTCAGGGTATTGGATAATTTGGTTAATGGCTTTCAGGCTAATCTTAATATACTTCGTCAGTATAACAATTTTGAATTTATTGAGGGTGATATCAGAAATGCAGATAGCTGCCAGCAGGCATGTAAGGATATTAGTTATGTAAGTCACCAGGCAGCATTGGGCTCTGTACCCCGTTCCATCAAGGAGCCGGTGTACTTCAACGAGGTAAATGTGGGTGGCTTTGTAAATATGTTGAAGGCTGCTGTCGACAACAACATCAAACAATTTGTCTACGCTTCCTCTTCATCAGTTTATGGAGATGAGCCAACCTTGCCTAAATTAGAAAGCAGGGTAGGTAATTGCCTTTCTCCGTATGCCGCTACCAAAAAAACAAATGAATTGTACGCCCAGGTTTTTGCAGATGTGTATGGCTTGAAAATAATGGGTTTTCGTTATTTCAATATATTTGGTCCACGCCAGGATCCTGATGGAGCTTATGCAGCGGTAATCCCGTTATTTGTAAAGGGCATCATGAAACAAACGCCGGTCTACATCAATGGCGATGGTGAACAAACCAGGGATTTTACCTTTGTGGACAATGCCGTTCAAATTAATGTGAAAGGAATGCTTACCGAAAATGAGGCAGCGATTAAACAGGTCTACAATGTGGCATTAGGTGAAAATTTTTCTGTCAACTATTTATACAAGACTTGTAAAACATATTTAGAAAGTGATTTTGAAGCAACTTACCGGGAACCAAGGTCGGGCGATATCCGAAATTCACTGGCAGATATTTCTTTGGCGAAAGAGCTGTTAGGCTACCAGCCAACCAAAAGATTTGAAGACGGATTAACAGAAACGATTGAGTTTTTTAAACACCAATACAGTTAAAAAATGGTGGTAGCCAAACAGTTAACCTCTGTTGCTTTTACTTTTGCGTAACGTTCAGGTATAAAAAAAATTAAAAATATTAATTCAAAAGCATGCCGATTATAAAAACCGAAATACCAGACTTAGTGATTTTTCAACCTGTTGTATTTGAAGATAGCAGGGGATATTTTTTTGAAAGCTACAATGAAAAATTATTGGCAGCAGAGGGGATCAACATACAATTTGTGCAGGATAACCAGGCCAGATCAACTTATGGTGTAATTCGCGGATTACATTTTCAGTTAGCGCCTTATGCTCAAACCAAATTGATTCGGGTATTGAGCGGCAGTATTTTAGATGTGGCAGTAGATATCCGGCAGGGCTCACCTTTTTACGGAAAGGCTTATACGCTGGTATTATCAGCCGAAAATAAAAAACAGTTGCTGGTACCCAAAGGCTTTGCACATGGATATTCGGTAATAAGCGAAACGGCAGAAGTCATGTATAAATGCGATGCGTTTTACAATAAGCAAGCTGAGGGTGGACTATTGTACAATGATCCAAAACTGGCAATCGATTGGGGCATACCGGCAGATCTGGCGGTTGTTGCGGATAAGGATTTACTACATCCTGGCATAAACGAATGTAAAGGTAATTTCATTTTTTAAACACAGCAGCAGTGGCAGACAATACAACAATTTTAGTAACAGGCGCTAACGGACAGTTGGGTAGCGAGATGCAGGTAATCGCTGCTGCATATCCTCAATATAATTTTTTATTTGTTACAAAGGAAGCGCTGGCAATTGATGACGAAGCGGCTGTACGATATTATTTTTCCAACAATTCTATTGATTGCTGTGTTAATTGTGCTGCCTATACAGCAGTTGATAAGGCAGAAACTGAAACTGAAAAGGCAATGCAGGTCAACGCTGTAGCAGTGGGTAACCTTGCAAAGATTTGTGGCGAACAAAAGGCAATGTTTATTCACATTTCAACCGACTATGTCTTTGATGGCACCGCAACAGAACCTTATAAAGAAGATGATCTGGTAAGCCCGGTTAATTTTTATGGAGCTTCCAAATTGAAAGGAGAAGAGCTGGCGATTCAAAACAATCCCGATTCAATCATCATTCGTACCTCATGGGTATATTCTTCTTTCGGAAATAATTTTGTAAAAACCATGTTGCGTTTGATGAGCGAAAGAGAAAGCATTAATGTAGTATGTGATCAGCAGGGATGCCCAACTTATGCGGCCGATCTTGCAGCGGCCATCATGCAAATAATTGAGTGGAAGGTGCAATTGACGGGCTCTAACATTTTTAATTATTCTAATACAGGTGCAATCAACTGGTACCAGTTTGCGGAGGCCATTCAAGCCCTTTCAAAAAGCAACTGTATCGTTCATCCTATTCCGGCAGCACAATATCCAACGCCTGCAAAACGACCATCGTATTCTGTGATGGATACCACTAAGATCCAGCAAACATTTAACCTTGCTATTCCGCCATGGAAAGATAGTCTGGTAAAATGCCTGCAATTATTGGGTAAATAAATCGGTGCTAAAATTTTGGAAATTCTTTGTTGCGGATATACACCAGTTTGGTACCGCCTTTGTCCCGCTTGTCAATTTCAAATTGTGGTAACGAAACTACCAGTGGCGTCAATTTTGAAAAACCATAATTCCTTGGGTCAAAATTGGGCTGCTTTTTTAGTAATAAGCTACCTACCTCTCCTAAAAATGCCCAACCGTTTTCATCCCCCAAATCATCAATGGTGGTAGCAATTAAATGAAGCGTTTCTTTACTCAGTTTATCAACGGCAACAGATTGTTTAGGTTGCACCCGTTTTGTCTTTGTCGTGGTTTTAGTTGTATCAATTTCTTCCACATCCGGCACTGCAATAATTTCCATATAAATGAATTTATCGCAGGCAACAATAAATGGATTGGGGGTTTTCTTTTGTCCAATACCAAACACTTTCATGCCCGCTTCCCGAAGCCTGGTGGCCAGCCGGGTAAAATCGCTGTCGCTCGAAATAATGCAGAAGCCATCTACTTTACCCGAGTATAAAATATCCATCGCATCAATGATGAGTGCGCTGTCACTGGAGTTTTTGCCCTGCGTATAACTGTACTGTTGAATCGGTGTGATGGCATTTTCCAGCA
>JBGSMI010000014.1:0-5228 GCA_041740215.1 Ferruginibacter sp. | reverse complement strand
CTGGAGAATGAACAACTATCCTTCCGGTAAAAAAATGATTTACCACAATGGATGGTGGCATGGCAACAATGCAGCTTTCATCCGCTTACTGGAAGATTCAGCAACCATTATTGTGTTGGGCAACAAAGAGAACCATAACATATATCATGCAAATAACCTTGCCAATATTTTCGGGAATTATTTTGGCGATGGCGGCGATGATGAAACAACGTCACCTAAAACTCCGGAGCAGGCAGCTAGTCAGTTACCTGCAAAAATCCGTCCATCCAAACCGCTAAACAAGTAAAGCCCGTGAGGGCGATGATGAAGTAACGGCACAACGGCGCCAAAAACTCACGAGCAGGCAGCAAGTGAGTTGCCTGCAAAAAATCGGTGCATCCAAACTGATAAACGAGTAAAGCCCCAAAAAAAGCCCGCCTAAAAATACAATTACTACCAGACAATGGTCCACACTGTTTAAAAAACGTATGTAATTTTTGATTTATTGTTATTTTCTGCGGTTTTTATACACAATAAATATAGACTATGCAGTTTTTTGCGTAATAATTATTCCGTTTATATAATTAACTGCACTTTTTTGCAATAAATTTTCTATCTTGAATTACCAATTCAATAATTCATGTTTAGAGAAAGAAATATAAAACGTTTAACTGGACTAGCGAAAGCATATGCTAATTCTTTAAACATATGTCATTATGTATTGCAATTATTTATAAGAATATTTAAAATTTTATTATCGAAACACCCAGTCTGTAGTTTCACTTTACATATGAAAGCTTTAGTTGAAATTCTACCAGCTAAAAAAAATCACCTGCGATTAAAAAGATTGAATGGTTTTGTCCTCCATACCAAAACTCAGTTGATAATCCGTTTCAAAAATATTGTTTGCCTTAGCATTTTTTATAAAATATATGCAACCAGTTTTCTTCATTACATGTCAAACTCTTTTTCAACCCTTAAACTAACGCTAAAGTGATGATACTTGAAGGTTTCCATATTTATCGATTTCCGTCCCTATTAAATTAAAAGGATGAACAATAATTATCTAAAATTAAACAACAAAAAAAAACAGACAATGAGAAAAACTCTGCTATTAATGCTTTTTCTGGGTAGTTTGGTATTATTTACCAAACCGCTGCTAGCACAGGAAAAAACAATAACGGGAACAGTAATGGGTTCTGACGACAACGTTGCCCTAAGAGACGTTACCGTTACTATTAAAGGTACCCGTATTGCAACAAAAACCAACCAGTCAGGCGCTTTCAGTATAGGAGCCACAAAAGGGCAGATACTGGTATTTAGTTATGTTGGCTATACCCGTAAGGAAGTTATAGTAGGCAACACCAATACGATCGATGTAAAACTGGATGTATTTCAAGAGCAAATGAGTGATGTAGTAATCACAGCTTATGGTGCCGGAAGAGCAAAAAGGGAACTTGCTAACCAGGCCCAGGTTGTTAAGGGAGAGGAAATTGCACAAACTCAGCGTGATAATTGGATCAATGCGCTTTCGGGTCGGGTAGCAGGTGCAAACATCACACCTACCTCGGGTACGCCGGGTGCATCTACTACCATTGTATTACGGGGCGCCGTATCGTTGGGAAATAGCAACCAGCCGCTGTTTGTGGTAGATGGTGTGCCAATTGATAACCAAACCCTAAATCAGGAAAATTTAATTGGCGCAACGAACGCCTCGGGTGTAGGCTTTGGTAACCGCAATAGTGATTATGGAAACAGAGCCTCCGATATAAATCCGGAAGACATTGAATCTGTCACCATTTTAAAAGGTCCTGAAGCAAGCGCCTTATATGGTTCTGATGGAGCTTCTGGCGCAATTGTAATTACAACAAAAAAAGGTAAAAGCGGAAGGGCAGCCGTTACCTATGATAACTCTTTCCGAACAGAGAGCGTTTACCTTTTTCCAGAAATTCAAAAAATATATGGAAGAGGAACTAACGGAATTGCAGACCCCAATGCGACGGTTAACCCATTTGGAGCCGGTGCACAATTTGGTTATTTTGGGCCAAAGTATGCACCAGGTACAAAACTGTATGACAATGTAGGTGCATTTTTCAAAAGCGGTTTTACACAAAAACACAATATAAATGTGGAAGGCGGTTCAGATGTTTCTACCTACAGACTTTCGGTAAATTATTTAGAGCAGGAAGGTGTAGTTCCCAATACTGCGTTTGAAAGATTAACGATTAGATTGGGTGGAACAGCAAAAATATCACCTAAACTGAATATAGCTACTTCATTCAACTATTCAAATTCAACAACTGATAAGGCATCCAAAGGTGCTGGTGGTTACCTGCTCAACCTGTTAAATTATCCTTCCGAACTGGATGTTACGGATTATGTCAATCCGGATGGAACAAGAAAACTGAACAGAAATACTTCCACATCTTTATCGGCTGAATTTGATAACCCTTTCTGGGATGTAAATAAAAATAAAGCGCAGGATAAAGTAGACCGTTTAACAGGCAATTTTACTGTAAATATCAATCCTTTTAAATGGTTAAATATGGCTGCCATTGTGGGACTGGATTTTTATGGCCAAACAGGTTATTTCATGACGCATCCCCAATCTCGATTCGGTTTTGCTACTAATGGATTTATATCTTTGTACCAGCAAAATACCCGCAATTTAAACAGTGTTTATAGGGCTACTGCTAATAAAACATTTGGTAAATTTACCAATACATTTACAGCAGGTTTAGCTTTGGATGATAACAATACCAAGATAGAAGCACAACGTGGCGAAAGATTTTATGAAGCTGATTTCAATTCTATCAACAATACCGACCCTTTAAGCAGGGATGCAAGAACTACTATACTGAATGACCGTAAAGTGCGTTTTTTTAGTAACTATGTTATTGGATATGACAAAATGATTTACCTCTCATTTGCCGGAAGCCGCGAAGGAACCTCCAAATTGAAATCAAGAAAAGTAGATAAAGATCCCTTTTACAACTTTGGTTCCGCTTCATTGAGTTTTGTATTTACTGATTTGCCGGTGATCAAAGACCTGGATTGGCTTAACTACGGTAAAACAAGGTTTTCGTTTGGTTCTACCGGTAAAGGGCCATCACTACCATATATAATTGATAATACTTTTGTTTCACAGATTACTACAGGCGGAGGCTATGCCTATGGGGTAACGGGTAATAATTACGATTTGGGTCCAGAGTTTACCGAAACATTGGAGTTTGGCGGCGAACTGAAATTTTTTAAAAGCAGGCTTTCAATTGATGTAACCAGGTATTCACTAAAAAGTAAAGACCAAATCATTCCTGCAAGAATTAGTTACGGTACCGGCTTTGTTATTAAGTGGCTCAACGGCGGTGTAGTAGAAAATAAAGGTATAGAAGCAATTGTAAATTTATCTGCCATTAAAAAGAAAAATTTCACCTGGGATATCACTGCTAACTTTGATCGTAACAGGGGTGTAATCAGGGAGCTTCCCAGTGGATTACCAACCTACTATGATTCAGATACCTGGGTATTTGGCAACCTGAGATCACAGGCTTATAAAGGTGCTGCAATCAGCAACCTCGCAGGATTTTCATTGGCAAGAAATGCTGGTGGTGAAATATTGATTAACCCCGCATCTGGATTACCAATTTCAAGTAATGATTTTGGCGTGGTTGGCGACAGACAACCAGACTTCAGAGTTGGCCTGATCAATTCATTTAACTACAACAATTTCAGTTTTAGCTTTAACCTTGATCTCAGAAAAGGTGGAGACGTTTTTAACGGAAATGAATACTTTCTTTTCCTCACCGGATTGAGTACTAAAAGTGTTGACAGGGAGAGACCTGTAACGATTTCGGGCGTATTAGATGATAGATTGCAAAATACCACTACACCTACAAAGAGCACCATTACAGTTTATCCGTATTACAGAAGTGATTTTTATGGAACAGCATCAGCTACAGAGGCAGACTTTGTAGAGTCTGTAAACTGGATGAGACTAAGAGACGCCACACTTTCTTACCGCTTTCCTCAATCACTGCTTAAAAAACAACAATTAATTAAAGGTGCATCTATTTTTGTAACAGGAACTGATCTATTTATAATTACCAATTATACCGGAGCCGATCCAAGCGTAAATGCAAATAATGCTTCCAACAGAGGTGTAGGTGGTGCCGGTATTGATTATGGTTCTTTATCAACACCCAGAGGACTTAACGCAGGATTTAGAGTTCAATTTTAATCACCAGGAAAATAGTTTAAAAAATGAAAAAAACAATATTAATTGTAATGTTAGCAATGGCAGCCATGGCATCATTAAACAGTTGTAAAAAATACCTTGATGTAAACAGCGATCCGGACACTCCTCAGTTTCCTGATGTATCTTCCGTGTTTCCAACGCAGTTAGCTGCAATACCACGCGGACTTCAATTTGATGCGAGGTATGCAGGGAGGTTTATTCAAAATTGGTTATCCTCCACTACAGCAAATGCGGCCAATGTAAATTTCGACCGCATGGGCTATACTGCAGCTAGTGATGTAAATGGTGATATCTGGCGCCAGGTTTATTTTGGGATGGGTAAAAACTTAAACTTCATTATAGATGAAGGATTACGAAAACAACAATGGGATTATGTGGGAGCAGCCTATGCGTTGAAAGCAATGATGTTTCAATACTGTACCGATTACCACGGAGAAATTATCTTTTCAGAAGCATTCAATGAAAACCAGGCTTCCTTTAAATTTGATGCACAGGAAGATGTGTACCGGGGTATCGATTCATTATGCCGTCTTGCATTGGAATATCTGAATAATACCAAGTACAATGCTTCAGCAACGAGGCTATCAAAAAGTGATTATATCTATAATGGCCAAACGGCCCAATGGATTAAATTCACGAACGGTATACTTGCCCGTAATTTTCATCGTACCACCAACAAATCCATTTATAATGCAGATTCGGTTATCTACTATTGCGACAGATCGCTCAGTGCAATCACAGATGACTTCTTGATTCCGTTTGATGCATCCAAAAATGACGATACTAATTTCTATGGCACCTATAGAGATAACCTTACTGTCTTTCGTCAAAGCAATTTCATAGTTAAACTATTGGATGGCACTGCTTTAACAGGAGTTCCGGCATCTTCTGCTACCGCCGCCAACAGGGATCCCCGAATGAAACACATGCTTACCAGTTCGCAGGATACAACTAATGGCAATGGAGGTTTTAGAGGCGTTGATCCCGGTGCTGG
>JBGSMI010000010.1:0-30713 GCA_041740215.1 Ferruginibacter sp. | reverse complement strand
ATTTTATATAGAGAATGACTCTTCAATGTTTTCAGGATTAAAAGGCACCTGGGACATATGTTGTAAAGCTTCGGAATGGGGAAATTACATCTTTGAACCCGAAAAGCACATTCGTCAAATGACGAGCACTCCAGAATTAGAGGTAAAAATTCAAAACAATATCTATTCTTTAGTATTTACTTCTTGCGATTAATAACACCTGAGGTTTACAACACGTGGAAAGTGATAAGCCGTCTGGCAGCAAGAATAGTTCGACCTAACAAACTCATTTAAGCCTGGTGTGGATTTAGGCAACACACACAGTGATAAAAATTTCTATACCACACCGGCGGAAAGTTCTGAACGAGTGTTGCTGATAAAATAATGGATAGCCTTCAGTCGTCAAATACATTCGAAGTTGATTATATTCATGCAAACATTTTAACCATGCAGGCAACCACCATTGATGAAGTAATCAACCAGCTTGAAGCAATCATTGAACAAACAATAATTGATGAAAACCCCATGGGATACTTTGCAGCACTTTACCATCAGGTAACCGTTACCGTAAAGGAAGGCATCACCAACAAATACTATGCAGATTGCCGCACCATGGAAAAGCTGGATGTGATTTTTGCCAACCGTTACCTGCAAGCCTACTCGCAATTTCAACAAAGCCAGCCTTGTGTTCAAAGCTGGCAATATGCGTTTGATACCACCAAAAAATTCTGGCCAACCGTTATGCAAAACCTGTTACTTGGCATGAATGCGCATATCAACCTTGACCTTGGTATTGCTGCAGTACAAACCTGCGAAGGCGTAGACTTAAATACGCTGAAAGATGATTTTTACAAAATAAACACGATACTGGCCAGCCTGGTAAATGATGTACAAAAAAGCATGACCGAAATTTGGCCAAACCTTAGCTATTTATTGAACCGGGTTGGGAAAGTGGATAATTACCTGATCGATTTCAGCATGCAGCAGGCCAGAGATGGCGCCTGGAAATTTGCTACCGAACTGGCATTGTTGAGCCCGGCACAACAGCAGATTGCCATTGAAGAACGGGATAAAAAAATTGCTGAAATTGCTTTGAAGGTAAGTAAACCCGGGTTTTTTATCAGCACGCTTTTTCTCATCATCCGCATTGGTGAAATTGGATCTGTATCAACCAAAATTAAAACATTGTGGAAAAAGCCGCTGGGTACCGAAGGTCAGACTGTTTAGGGAGACTAAAAGAAAAACATGTCTTATAATTCTTTGGTAAACGAATCAACACATTTAAGGTAAAGCCTTTAAAATTCGGTAAGGTCACTAAAAAATCAGCTTCGATGCAATAAATTCACAAATAATTAATTCCTGTTCGTTCTCTATAAACACTATCGTATATTTTTTTTTATAGGACACGCATTTGTAATTAATTGAGGCCCGAATCGGTTCCCGGCAAATACGATAAGATTTTCGATTGTCTGCCAGCCGGATTATATAATCATAGGCATCATCACTAAACTTTTCTGCTGTCGCCAACATACCTTTGGATTCAATAAACCAGGCGATCGCTGCAATATTATCAACTGCGGATTGCTTAACAATTATTTTTCTGCTGCCCATTTTCTGATAAGCGTTTTGCTGTAAGCCCGGGCTTCTTCAATAGTAAATGTCCTTTCAGATTTTGATTTCAAAGCTGCTGTTTTTTGCAATTCCTGATATTCTTTTTCAGGTATCAAAACATATTTTTTCTTATCAATTACTATCGCTGTCATAATAAATAATTATCAGTTCAAATGTATGACAAAATTGCCGTGTATTAAAATGGCAAGCTATAAAGAATAATTACAAAGTCGGCTGTACGACTGGTCCACATAGCAATTTAATCCTGCTAAAGTAGCAGTCAGATCGAAGGCGCCGGTGGCAGTGCAGGCCAGACTACGTGAGGAAATGCCGGTCGGCACCGAAGGTCAGACCGGCTACATGAGTACTAATTGATCAAATTGGCGCCATCCCCTTCAGCCAACAGGCTGCCACAACACAAACCGGTTTGACCTGTGGTACCAACCGATTGAGCTTTTTGAAAGCCGAAGTTGTTCTAAGATTTACTGCATTTTTTTTATTAATTTAATCATGTAATTAATCAATATGGAAACAGTATTTAAAATAACGCCTGCTGAGCTCAATTCAAGCTTGCTGGAAAAAATAAAAATATTTATCGGCAATAAAAAAAATGTAGATATCACCATCTTTTCATGAATTTGATGATGTTTACGCTGGTACGCTCGACCGTTCTCTTGAACAAGCCGAAAGCAATGAGGAACTCATTTCTATGACAATGGAAGACTTTGTTACTTATACTCCAAAAGGGACTCCATGAGAAATGTGGCCTTTATTCCAATCGCTTTTCAGGAATTCAATGATTGGTTTAATTCAAATGAACAACTGATTATTCGAATTAAGGCTTTGATAAGAGATATTGATAGAGATCCTTTTAAAGGCATTAATAAACCCGAACCCCTAAAAGGCAACTGGGCCGGGTACTGGAGCCGTCGTATCAATAGCGAACATCGACTCATTTACAAAGTTTCGGATACGCAAATCCTGATTCCTAAATGTAAAGGGCATTATAAATGAGCAAGTAAAGGGGGGTGCGAAAATCAATCACGCCGGTCGGCAGCGCAGGCCTGACTACGTGAGGAAGTGCCGGTCGGTACCGAAGGTCAGACCGGCTACATAAGCACTAATTGATCAAATTGGCGTCATCCCCTTCAGCCAACAGGCTGCCACAGCACAAACCAGTCTGACCTGCAGTACCGACCGGTTGAGGTACCGGTTTCCCACCATGCTCAGTAAGTTTTCCCCACCCAATGGTAATATTAGTTTATCCAATTAAGTTTGCCGCTGAAGAAAATGAGCATGGCAAGTAAAGTTGAAACAAAAACAGTGCTGTTGTTGTCCCCACAACAGCTATTAAAAAATATATTTATTCTGCAAACGCTGCATATCTGCAAATCCGCCGCAGATGTAAAGTACGAAACGGTCGATTTGGATAGCCGGGAAATCAACAAAACTTACCCTCAATTACCGAAGGATGTAAAAGATACGCTGGCGCAATTTAGCACAGGTTATGGAGATATAAGAAACTCCAGCATCCGGTTGCGGTATAAAACCGGGCGGGCAGGCGTACCCTATGCTGAATTTCATGAAGGGGCGCTCTTACGGGAATTGCATGGCTTATTTGAACGGATCAAACCATTTGCAGCTCTCTTTAAATGGTATCATAAAATATGGATAAACAAATCAAGTGCAAAAACAGCACCTTGTAATTTAAGTCCCTATAAACCTCAATTGCAATTTGAGGTAATAAAAGAAAATGATGCACTCATTCTACAAACACAAATCATCTTAAACGGAACGGCCTACAACATAGATGATTTTAACCGCTTTCATTTTCTGTTGAATAGTGGTAACGAATATTTCTTAATGGGCTTTAAAGATTTTCAAACACTGGAATGGCTGACAAAAAATAATCCGGCACAATACCAACACGACCAGTCGGAAATGGCGCAACATATTTTAGCTCACCTGGAGGATGACTATAAAGTAAACCGCAATAATTTATTTGAACAAAACAGCATCGACGTATTACCCATCAACCGGGTAATACTGAGCGAAATAAGCGGTTCATTTCTGGTGCTTACCCCTCAATGGCTTTACGAAGGTTTTTTAGTAGAAGGACCGTTTAAAGAAACCTACGAAATAACCAAGGCAGGCAATGCCTTTGTCATTCAACGAAACAAAGGCGAAGAACTACGTTTCACCAAATTGTTGGAAGGACTTCACCCCAATTTTGTAAAGCAACTCAACGGCTGGTATTATCTTTCTTTTGCAGAGGCACAAAAAAAACAATGGTTTTTAAAAGCCTATCATTTTTTATTAGAACAGGATATTCAAGTGGTTGGCATGGATATGCTGCAACATTTCCGTTACTCGACACACCAGGCTGTAACAACAATCGATATAACAGAAAACGAAGACAATACACTATCGGTTAACCTGAGCCTGTTCTTTGGCAAAGAGGAAGTAGCGCTGACCGATCTGCAGAAAATGTTGCTGGCCGGGCAGCGGGCCATTCTGTTACAAGATGGCAGCCTCGGCGTTTTGCGTGATGAGTGGATACACCAATACGGCACCATCCTGAAGCACGGAAAAATTTCAAAGAAAGAAATATCGGTGGCCCGGTGGATGGCATTGACCGAAGAAAAAACAAGTGAAGAAACACAGGTTTTAAAACTAACCATCAAAGAAGAATGGTGGCTAAAATGGCAGGAATGGCAGCAACCTGAAAACGTTTCTTATCCGGTACCATCCAGCATTCAAGCTACTTTAAGGCCCTACCAACAAAAAGGATTTGAATGGATGGTGCTGCTGGCGGAAGCCGGTGCAGGCGCCTGTTTAGCCGACGATATGGGATTGGGAAAAACCCTTCAAACGATTTGTTTTCTGGCACACCAGCTTGAAAAATATCCTGAACAAAAACACGTGATCGTTTGTCCTTCCAGTTTATTATACAACTGGGAACAGGAGCTCACCAAATTTGCACCGCATCTTTCTACCACAGTGTACCATGGTCCGCAACGAAGTTTTGAAACCATGAGCGAAGGAAAGGAGCAGGTGGTAATTACTACCTATGGCACCATGCGTTCGGACATTGATAAAATTGCTGCCATTCCTTTTGGCGTGGCGGTGATTGATGAGAGCCACAATATAAAAAATCCGTCGGCGCTTATTACAAAAGCCGTTAATGAAATAAACGCTGTTACCCGCATTGCGCTCAGCGGTACACCGGTGATGAATAACACATTTGACCTTTATGCACAGTTGAGTTTTTTACTGCCGGGTATGTTTGGCAGTCGTGATTTTTTTAAACGGGAATATGCAGATGCCATTGACCGGGAGCATGATGAAGAAAAAATAAAGGCCCTGCAAAAAATGACGGCACCATTTATATTACGTCGCACAAAGGAACAGGTAGCAACCGACTTGCCGGAAAAAATTGAAAGTACACTGTGGTGCCAAATGGGCAACGATCAGAAGATGGCGTATGATTCCATCAAAGAAAATGTGCGCAACAGCATTTTTCTGGAGATTCAGGAAAAGGGGCTAAGCAGCGGAAAACTAAGTGTAATTAACGGTATGCTTAAACTCCGCCAGGCTTGCAACTCGGGCGAATTGGTAAAAGACCAGGACCTGTTTTGCTACGACTCTATCAAAACAGATATACTTGTGGAAGAATTGAAGAATATCATTCCCAACCACAAGGCATTGGTATTCTCGCAATTTACCGGCATGCTGGATTTGCTGGAAATTAGTTTTATGAAAAATAATATTCCTTTCTGCCGGCTGGATGGCTCTACACCAATAACAAAAAGACAGGAACTGGTAAACAGTTTCCAGGAAGCGGATTCCATAGAAAAAGTGTTTCTGATTAGTTTAAAAGCGGGTAACGCCGGACTGAATTTAACGGCAGCCGATTATGTATTTCTATTTGATCCCTGGTGGAACACCGCCGTGCAGCAACAGGCGATTGACCGCACCCACCGCATCGGACAAACGAAGAATGTATTTGCCTACAAAATGATTTGCAAAGGCACCATTGAAGAAAAGATCATGCAACTACAGCAGCGCAAAAAGAAACTGGCAGAAGAGTTAATTGGCGGGGAAGAAAGCTTTGTAAAAGCGCTTACGGAAAATGATCTTGAGTTTTTGTTTAGTTAGGGGTTGTTAAACAAAAAAACGTTGCGATTGCTAAAGACAAATTCAACCGGCAAGCTATTGATGCCATGAAAACCCACAGCCGATCCGCCGCTGTGGAACCAATGTAATTATTGGCTGCTACTTTATGGAAACCATGCACCATTGAATCTTTATAAATAAAAAATGAAAATATTTTTTGCAGTTTCGTTTGTGAGTATATTTTTTATAGGATGTAAGTACAAGAATGGAATTATAAAAACAAACAGAACAAACTTCACAAGTATTGAGTTTACTTAAAAAAATTAATTAGACTCATTCTTCGATTTTAAAATTGATTCAAATCGTTTGTTCTTTTATCCAAAAGAATGGAATGCTGTTCACTATGGGTTTCTTCCAGACACATTATTTTCATTTGTCGATAGTTCCATATCATACATTTTTAAAAATACGCCGTTTAAAAAAAGGAAAGCGGATTTGAAAGACACCTCCCTTTTTGCAATTATCATATATGCAAATAACGACACCATAAAAGTATTACAAACCAATACGGAAATTGATAGCATTTTCCTGAGAATAATACCACCATTAAAATTATTTGTTTTAAGAAAGCATTTAGTTTTAAACAATGCAGCCATGTTGCTCGAAACAAGGTGGATGACAATTCCAGCCCCGGGGCCACTCCTCCTTTTACCAGTTCATTAAACGAAAAAGGTGCAGAAGAAAAAGCAGCAGCCAACATAGGGTCATAATATTGGGGCTTCACCAACAAACATCAGCTAAAAGCAAAGCCAGTCATCAGTTTCGGCATGACCAGCATCTTTGAGCTCTAGTGCTAACAATGAACTTTTAATCATAAGAAACGCCCTTATTTAACCGGCCCCCTGCTGTTTTGGATTAATACGCCAACATTTGCAAGTGAGGCTAATTTTAAAATCCCTGCAGTGTAACCTTAAAATAAATCTTTCATTTAAAGGCCACACTGCGAGGGGATTTGAATCTGTTTGGACTGGTAGTCAGCTCAACTACAATTTTGTTACGCTGTTTTCAGTTACGTTAATGGTTTCAACCACACTTGTATTGGCAGCAAATGATTTTGAAAATGCTTTTCTTCCAATTACCATTTTAAAATCCAATACCTGACTGTTATCAGTTTTTTCAATTTTAATGGTTTTTACGTTTGTACTTCCAGAGTAATAAGAGGAATACAATTCACCTTCGCTTTTGTCAGAGATTGAAAACACTGCATTGGCACTTTTTGGTGCATCCAATGTTACTTTGAAAACAAGGTATTCACCTTCATCACCAATATATTTTACGTTAAACGCTTCTTTAGCACTTAAAGTATAATTGGCTTTCATTGTTTGTGCATGCGTAATATTTGAAAATATTACCAGCGAAGCAGTTGCTACTGCGAGGTTTTTTAAAGTTGTCATTTTTTTTATTTTTTTTGAATGATTGTTTTCAGTTTACCGGTTGCTGGTAAACGGGTTACCTTTTTATTTATTGATTAACAATTACGAAATGGGTCACAGACTTGGAAACGGGCGACTATCTATTTAAAGTATTGTTTAAAGTTCAGCAAAATAGCTGCATACGAATCTTAGTTCAGGTTACAATTACTTTTAGTACTGGTAAACGTATCCGGGATGCCGCCGCACATTGGCGAACAACCATTGTATTTACTATACAAAACCCTGGGTGTTAAACCGTTGGATTTTAACTTTCGATTCATCTAAACAAAGTGAACTGAAGATGGATGAATCAACACAACCTGAGATTTTTGAGAATGGGATGGAATAAAATACTTTACCTTTAACTGTGTTGTACACAAAACGGACATCCTTTGCAGATAAGTATTACAGCAGGGCTGCAAACTGTAGTTAAACCATTTCAGTAGTTACTGAACTGGTGGCTTATTACAAAAGGATATTATTTTTAAACACTCCACTCCTTCCATTCTTATTACCCTCAACAGACTGCTTTTAGCCAGGTCACTAATCCGATTAGGCGTTGAATATTTTTCCCAGCCTGGTCCATTTTAAGTTCAACCTTTATTGCGGCTGGTTCCATTCTCTTTTTATTCTGATGCAATTCAACCCTTGCGGATTAGCGCTTAAAACGCCTCACTGAATCAAAAAAACTTTCTTTTAATGTGCCAAACTGTACAGATTACAAGATTGTAATATCGCTCTCTGCAACGGTTGTTGTTTCAACCTTATTGGTGTTTACTGAAAAAGATTTTGTGTAAGTTGTCTTACCTACCACCAGTTTGAAGTTCAATACCTGGCCTTCTCTTTTTTCAATCTTTATTGTTTTTACATTGAAATTGGAAGAAAGGCTAGTGGCGTACAATTTACCCTCATTGCGGTCTTCAATTTCAAATACTGCATTACCGGTAACTACTGGCTTTACGCTCACCTTAAAGGTAAGATACTCGCCATCACTGCTAATGAAATTTACCGCCAATGGCTCTTCATAGTTTACCGAATAACTTGCTTTTACTGCTTGTTGTGCATTGGTAATATTGGTGAATATTACGATCGATGCTACTGCTACTGCGATGTTTTTTAAAGTTGACATTTTTCTAATTTTTGTTGTTAATAAATGGTTGTTTTCTATCGGCTGTTTTTTACAGCTAACAGGGTAAAATCTTTATCAGATAGCGATCTTATTTAAGAGAGCAAACGTTGGGGTGAAATTCCTTCAATATGGCTGGCGACGTTAAAAACTCTTTGTAGAGTTTTGCTGTAACAAGATGTAAAACTTTTGTAAGATTTTACATTTTAAAAACTTGTACAAAGTATTTAGTACGAGTTCGAACAACAGTTTTTTTCTGTTGATGATGTAAAGGTAGAACGAAGTTTTATTGAACTTAAGCTAATATCTAAAGCCTTTATTGACTCTAAAAATCAAGTTTAAAATCTGAAACCATTGCTGGTAAAGGCTTTTAACATTTCTTTGCAATGATGCCCAACGTGTTTTTTGTCCTTCTGGTTAACAATTTGTTCACGTAAGAACCATGCGTATAACTAATACACGAAATAACGAGTAGCAAAAAATTGGTGTGCAGTAGATAATCAAACATCGACTGATTGATTGGGGCATTGTATTACAAGGACTATGATTACTTTATAACCTCGCAATGACCAAAAAATCCTGGTAGCAATTATTTTCAATATTGGTGATTTTTGTTATTGAATTATTCTTCGCCATGGTTCATCTGCTTTACGAACCGTAGCATTTTCGGGATTACTATTGAACATTCAAAACTCTGCGAAGGGTTATTTTATTAGGAGGAACGAAACAGAAAATCTGCATTCGCAGGGAATGATGGAGGCTTTTAATTTATTCAATTCTTTGAACCTTGCACAAGACCTCACCCCATTTGTACACCTTGAAAAACGCAGGCCACAGGGTACAGAAAATCTCAATGGATTGCTTCAGGCCATTCAGAACAAATCGCAGATCAGGTTTTATTATGAAAAGTTTTGGCAAGCAGAAACATCGCAAAGAGTGGCTGATCCTTAAGGCTTAAAAAAATTTGAAAACCGCTGGTATATAGTAGCGAAAGATAACAAAGATGGCAACATAAAAAGCTTCGCACCTGACCGGTTAACAAATCTGGAAATCACCAATAGTAAATTTGAATTTCCGACAGATTATAGCATTGAAGAAAATTATCGCTATGCTATTGCTTAGTATCATTCATCCAAATGATGAAGTACCGGAGGATATTTTTTTATCTTTCGATCCCAACGCATGGAAAATATGTAAAGACCGAGAGCTATTTAAAGACTGTAGTTTTGACCTGAAATTTATAGTTGATAGTAAAACCAAATATCATTCAAGAATGATTTGTAACTCCCCATCAATCGACAAAGCATTAAATAATTGGGTTGGAATTTTAGAAGAGGACGCTATACCACCGTCTTTTACTTTTAGTAGTAATAAGTTTAAAAAAATACTATGCAGGACTTAATATTGCAAATTTAAAATAATGCCAAAAAAGAAAAAGTTATCGGCCTTAAAATAAGTTGTAGTTAAATGCCAACAATTCGAACTAGCTGCTAAACTTAGGGAAATGGAAAAAGAATCATTTCCATTAACTGATGAAGAGAATAAAGCAAGAGAAACTGTAAAAAAAATAAACATAGTTTTTAAAATGCTCAAATCAAATATGTCTGATGATGTTTGTTGGCTTATCAGCGAAACTTTAAAAATACATTCAAAAATGGAAGATAGTTTTTCGATAAATGATCTACATGACTTATTTGCCAAACAAAGCAGGATATTTGATTTATGAAAGTGTACATAGCTTGCAGCAAATGAATTTCCAGTCTATTTCTTCGCTATTGTGTGTACGAACCAAGGTGGCGAAAGATACTTATTCACTAACTTCGAAATATGTAGTAAAAAACGGAACAGTTGCACTATATTTTTACGACCACTTTACTACATCACTCAAAGACAAAATAATTCATTAACTGCAACAATATAAATTTAGCGAGATGACAATTGAGAGAATAAGCAAAGAAGTTATTATTCGGCTCCCATCATATATAAATACAAAAGGGCTGCAACGTTTGGTTGACTATTTGACCTATGAAAAAGCTACTGCAAAACCTAAAGCCAAGCAGGCTGACGTTGACGCCTTAGCTAAAAGAGTAAAAAAAGCAGGGCGTATTTAAAATTGTCGCAGTTCAAAAGAGGTTTGCCAACCTTTTCTAAAGTGTTTTCAGCAGAAAATAACCTGAACAAGGTTGGCAACCCTTTCAACAATTTTAACTGCACCCTTATTCGGGCCGGATAAGTCACTTTCAACTTTGAATCATATCTTCATCAAAATATTTTCTATCAGTAGCGGTTACCGGCAGACTGAATTCTTCTATTTTCCCTTCTGATAAAAACCCATGGACGAAATACAATAATTCCAGCTTTACCATTTTTTTCACCGACCCATCAAATCATCAATGAACGATCACGAAACATCAAGGCTATCCAGGATAACTGCTATGTTAACTCAATTGCAAACCAAACGCCTGGTAACTGCATCAAGCCTTGCCAACAAATTCGGGGTGAGCTTGCGAACGATTTACAGAGACATCAAAACACTGGAGCAGGCCGGGGTTCCTATTCTAACGGAAGAGGGAAAAGGCTATACCATTATGGAAGGTTACCGGCTACCGCCGGTGATGCTTAGCGAAACCGAAGCTAATGCGCTGATCACGGCAGAGCAATTGGTACTTACCAATAAAGATGCTTCTTTTGTTGCTGCATACACTGATGCGATCCATAAAATAAAAGCTGTTTTACACCATAATACAAAAGACAAAGCGAACCTGCTTTCCGACCGGATTGCATTCCGGCAAAACCCTGCCAACGATCGCACCAGTAACTATTTATCG
Source organism: Ferruginibacter sp. (assembly GCA_041740215.1). GTDB lineage: Bacteria > Bacteroidota > Bacteroidia > Chitinophagales > Chitinophagaceae > Ferruginibacter. Next base: position 19,581 of record JBGSMI010000010.1, on the reverse strand, counting down.
GCCTTGCAACTGGCGTTGACCAATTTCAACCTTTCGGAAATTGGCTACCGTTCGTCCATAACAAATGAAACCACCAAAAGAATCATTGAACCATTTGCTTTATATAGCACACAGGAAAACTGGTTGCTGATTGCATTTTGCCGTTTAAGAAAAGATTACCGATCGTTCCGCCTTGATCATATCCACCAGTTGCAAATACTTGATCAAAAATTTAAGCCGCACAAAATGACACTGCCGGAGTATTTTGAAATTTGTAAAGCAAAATCTTTTTCCAACCCCTGACATAGGGTTGTCACAAAGCCATGCTATTTTTGTTCCTTAACAAAAAAAAACCAACATGAATCATCAACAAATTGAGCCATTCAACATCATTGGCATTTCAGTGAGAACCACCAATGAAAACGGGCAGGCAATGAAAGATATTCCGGCGCTTTGGAATCGGTTTATGTCGGAGGGCATCGCCGATAAAATTCCAAACAAAACCAACGAGTCCATTTACTGCATTTATACTGCTTACGAGAAAGACCATACCAAACCTTACACAACAATCATTGGTTGCAGGGTTGATCAGGTAGATAACATTCCTGCCGGAATGGTGGGGGAAACTTTTGCCGGAGGACCTTACCTGCAATTCACGGCCAAAGGGAATCTTATGCAGGGCGCCGTTTACAACGAGTGGATGAAAATATGGGATGCCAATTTACCAAGAACCTTCACCGCCGACTTTGAAGTGTACGACGAAAAAGCACAGAACCCGGAGGATGCAGCCGTGGATATTTTCATAGCAATTTAACAGCCATGAAAGCATTGGATAATTTTTATCAAAGTCAGCAAGAACCGATGAGGAGTTGTCTGCTTGCACTAAGCGCCATTATTCTTCAACAGGATAAAGAGGTATCCGCTGCCTGGAAATATGGAGCGCCTTTTTTCTGCTATCGGGGAAAAATGTTTTGCTATTTATGGATACACAAAAAACAGCAGCAACCCTATATTGGAGTGGTTGAAGGCAAGCATATCAACCATCCCGACCTGATAGCAGAAAAGCGCTCCCGGATGAAAATAATACGGTTTAACCCATCTGAAGACTTACCAATAAAAACAATTGACAACATTTTGCAGCAGGCTCTCAACGTGTATAAAACCGGGGTGGTAAAAATAAAAAACGGTGGTTGAAGATTTAAGAAATGTCCGCTTTTAAAATGGATTTATGGAATTGAAGGGTTGCACAATCTCATTACAAAAAAATTAAATGCCAAAGGGAAATTCGTTTATTAAAAAACTAATCACATCCATTGTTGCCGCACTTACTACCATTGCTTTGCTGCTCGTACCTGGCAACAGTGGAACCATACCCTGGTTTCCGCCGGTAATTGTATTTTCGCTGGCAGCAATCGTATTTTTAATTGCCATCATTTTTCCATTTATCTGGCATAGCAGCGGAACAAAAAATAACATTCAATCCGATAAAGTATATGGTATCTTGTATGCCATCATCCGTTATACGATTGCATTTAACCTGGCAAGTTTTGGCTGGAAAAAACTGTTTGGCCTTCAATTTATGGTTCTACCAGAAATGGCCGCCCAGCCGATGAACCGATAATCCGGCGAGTGGCTAACCTGGTATTATTTTGGACACAGTGTTGTATACGGAGCCACCCTGGCATTGATTCAAATTAATGGCTCCTGGTTATTGTTGTTTCGAAAAACAGCTATTGCTGCTGCAATGGTATTGTTTGCTTTTATGCTAAACCTTACCCTCATCAATATCTTTTACCAAATGAATGCCGGGGCACTTTTACAATCGGTATTGTTAACCATTGGTATCGGATTCTTATTGCTGTCCGAATATAAAAAACTGGTGCAGTTCATATTCAAACTGGCATCTGCCCTACTATCGGTTGAGCTCAACAACAAGCTTTCAAGAAACGCCCTGCGACTTTCCGCCATTTTGCTTTCTTTATTGTTTACGATTTATTTAAAGTATTTTCTTTTACGCTAATCAATACTTGGTGGTATGATGATGGCGATCTTCCATACGCTAAAAAAAGCGTTCCGAAAAAATCGGAACGCCTTTTAATTTAGTACACAATGTAAAACATTTGTACCCATTTTACTGGCAAGTAAATAAGGCATTTGTTACGGACCTGCTATTTGATGGTCAGTATAGGATGTATAATTTATCAGGGGTTTTGCTATTTTACTTTTTGCAAAACCCTGCTGTTGCTAATTTACTTTCAACTGCTTATTCCCTTCTGCCGCTACTTTTCTTACCGGTGTATTTCCTCCGCCATCTAAAGTGAGGTTTACAGGCTGGTTGGTTTTCCACGCACCTTTTGTAAAGTCCGGCACATCCATACTGCGGGAACGACTGGCGACTGATTTTCCACTTAATGGTATAATGGAACTCCACGCAGCGGCATCATATACATCCTGATCTAGCGGTAATCCATTCCGTAAACAATCAATCAAACGCCAGTCCATAATAAAATCCATACCACCATGGCCGCCTACTTCTTTGGCTATTTCACCGATGTGTTTTATAATGGGTGGCGAATACTGATCGTACAATTTTTGCAACTCTTCCGGTTTTATCCAGCTATGTCCGAAAGCAATTTTTTCTGGACCTGGATATTTTTGTGCCGCTCCTTTTGTGCCACTCACCAGGTGAATTCTTGAATAAGGACGAAGTGTAGAAACATCGTGCTGCACCATAATGCTTTTGCCATTGTTGGTACGGATCATGGTGGTGTTCATATTACCCCGATAAGGCTTATCTACATACTCCTTAAAGAAATCATCCTTTGTAGCCATTTCCTTTGCAAGGTTATTCAGCGTAAAATCGTTGGTGCTGGTGCTGGTGAGGTAATCAAACTTATCGCCCCGGTTAATGTTCATGCATTGCGAAATGGGGCCAAGGCCATGGGTTGGGTAAAGGCTTCCATTGTGTTTGATATTTTCTTTCAAACGCCACATATTCGTATAGGCATTTTTATTAAAAAGGTAGTCCTTAGAAAGATCATGCAGGTAAGCGCCTTCTGCATGTACCAACTCACCAAACAATCCTTGTCGTACCATATTAAGCGTAAGCAATTCAAAAAAATCATAACAGCAATTCTCCAACATCATCATATGCTTTTTTGTTTTCTCCGATGTTTCCACCAGTTGCCAGCATTCATCAATGGTAAGTCCGGCATTTACTTCGGTTGCTGCATGTTTTCCATTCTTCATCGCATGCAGCGCTACTGGTGTATGCAGCTCCCATGGAGTGGGTGTGTACACCAAATCTACATCGTTGCTTTCACACAATGCTTTGTATCCTTCATCACCGCGGTATTCTTTGGCCTTGGGTCTGCCCATTTTAGCCAATGTTTTTTGTGCTGCTGCCACCCGGTCTGGATATTTATCACAAAGAGCCGTGATCTCTACGCCATCAATAAAACTCAAACGTTCCACTGCACCGGATCCTCGCATGCCCAAACCTACGACTCCCACTCTTACAATATTCAATTTTGGTGCAGCATAACCGCACATATTAAATCCCTTTGCAGCGGGCCTTGGTAAATTGAGCAACGAGCGATCGTGCTCATCAGTAATTACACTTGCAAAAGACGGCAGTTCGGTAACCATGGCCCCGGTGCCAAGGGCTAAGCTTCTTAAAAAATTTCTACGATTCGACATAATGAAAATGATGTTTTAAATAACAACAATATTTAGGCAACTGAAAATACAGTAAATCAGTATCCGAAATTTAAGCAAACGGTTGCATAACTTTTTGGAGAAAGTTATTTAGATAACAAGGGCGTTGGTCTCAACTAGATTTTTCTACCTCTCCACTTAGACCCAAGAAAAAAACCGGTGGTAAGAAGTAGAATGATTTTTTTCATACCCGAATGATTCGTATTTATAAAATTTTGCTGCAAATAAACCATGATTATTTAAGATCGGTAATAGCGCAACGATCCATATCATCGTAATCCAGGTTTTCGCCAGCCATGCCCCAAATGAAAGTATAATTGGAAGTACCCGCCCCGGAATGAATACTCCAGTTGGGAGAAATGACGGCCTGTTCATTCTGCATAAAAATATGCCGGGTTTCCTGTGGCTCACCCATAAAGTGGCAAACAGATTGTCCATCCGGCACTTCAAAATAAAAATACACCTCCATCCTGCGGTCATGCGTATGCGGCGGCATGGTATTCCAAACACTGCCGCTTATCAATTCCGTCATTCCCATTTGCAACTGGCAGGTAGGCACTACACTATTCACCAGCAATTTGTGAATGATGCGGTGATTGGCTGTGGCTGCGCTACCTAGTTCTACTTTTTCAGCTTCGTGCAGTGCCACTTTTTTTGAAGGAAAGGTTTGATGCGCCGGTGCAGAATTGATGTAAAACCTGGCAGGCGTATTTTTATCATCCGATAAAAACTGAACTTTTTTAGTTCCCTTGCCGAGATACAAACCCTCTTTAAAATCAAGTTTAAACTCCACTTCATCTGTAATTACAGTTCCAGCGCCACCCACATTGATGATGCCCATTTCACGCCGCTCCAAAAAATAAGCCGCCTTTAACTCTGCGGGCGTAGTTAGCGCAATGGCTTCCGCAACAGGCATTGCACCACCTGCAATATACCGGTCGTAGTGGCTCAGTGTTAGCAGCAGCTTATCGGCATCAAAAACTTTCTTGATCAAAAAGTTTTTTCTCAATTGGGCGGTATCCATCTTTCTTACTTCATCCGGACCAACCGCATACCTGCTTTTAAATTTCATTTCCATTGTATTTGATTTTATTTGATTGATATGTTGTTAGTGTAAGTGCAGACATTGCAGGGCATATAGCAATCAAGTGCAACATATCTCCGGCAATGCAGCAAACGCATCATTTTTTAGAAGCCTGTAAGATAATTTTAATTACGCATATTGCATTGATTGCACTTTGCCGCCTGCTGATTGAAGCTCTTCTAAAAACAACGCAACCGTTTGCGTTATTTTTTTTTATTTACATTTATCAAAACAATTGTGCAAATGGATAAAGTAATCACTATAAAAGAAATCGCCAGCAGGCTAAACATTTCGCCTTCTACGGTTTCCCGTGCCTTGCATGATCATAAAAGTATTGGCTTAAGAACCAAAACAAATGTGAAACAACTGGCCAGGGAATTGAATTACGAGCCCAACCAAACGGCCATATTTTTTCAACAGCGCAAAACGTTCACCATTGGCGTTATATTACCAGAACTGTCTGAAGCTTTCTTTTCGTCTGCGATCAGCGGCATTGAAGATTGTGCTAACAAAAACAGCTACACAGTGCTGATGGGGCAATCGCACGATAATGCACACCGTGAAAAACAGTTGGTGGAAACCATGAAGAACCACCGGGTAGATGGGTTGATTGTATCCATTGCTAAAAATACTGTGAGCTACGAGCATTTTGAAAACATAAAAAAATATGGTATCCCGGTGGTGTTTTTTGACCGCATACCCAATATGCAAAACATCCATTATGTAGCCTGCAATATGGCCTCCGGTACTACACAGGCCTATAACTTTTTACGAAAACTGGGGCATAAAACGATTGGTATGATCAACGGGCCAATGAATTTGCTGGCCAGCAAAGAGCGGGTGGAAGGTTACCGCAATGCATTGACCAGGGCAAGACTTAAATATGACCCATCGCTGATTATGTCTTGCGACCTTACCACAGAAAGTGTTTATAAAGTAACCGAAAAATTGTTAATGCTAAAAAACAAACCTACAGCCATCATCGCCTTCAACGATTATGTTTTGCTGGATGCAGTAAATGCAGTAAAAAAAATGAAGCTTAAAATCAACAAAGACATCAGTTTTGTAAGCTATGCCAATTTGCCCATTAGTAATTATTCGGCTCATCCACCACTGGCTTCGGTAGAACAATTTTCTTACCAGCAGGGGCATAAAGCCATGGAGATTATGCTGGGCCTGCTAACAAAAGACAAAGCTGAAAATGAAAGTCTGACCTTTTACAAAATAATTTTAGAGCCGCAACTGGTAGTTCATAGCAAATAAAATTTGAGGCAATATGAATTTACACAAACGTTTGCCCAACAATTAATCCATTCTGTTTATTAAGTTTGATGATCCTTTCAATATTAACCTTTCAGCGACATGCTTAGCTCTATCGTTCAACTTTATGGCCTTTCGGAAAACGACTGCGCTATCAGGCCATTTGGAAATGGATTGATTAACCATACCTGGTTAGTAGACTGCGGTAGCGAACAGTTTATCTTTCAACAAATAAATGATACTGTTTTCACATCGCCTTCAATGATCGCTGAGAATCTTCACCAATTGAATATTTATTTTAAAACACATTACCCTGACTATCTTTTTGTAAGCCCAATTGCTACGCTCAATAATGAAGAGCTGGTGGTAATACCGGGTAAAGGCTGTTTCAGAATGTTTAAATTTGTATCCGGATCCTTTACTTTTGATACAGTAGACAATGCTGCCATTGCGTTTGAAGCTGCCCGGCAGTTTGGCAAATTCACCAAACTGCTTTCCGGATTTGATACCAACCAACTGAATATCACACTTCCTGATTTTCACGATCTCACGCTTCGTTACAAGCAATTTGAACAAGCGCTGGAACACGGCAATAGCAAACGGATTGACAGTTGCCAGGATTCAATTGACTATATAAAAGCGCAAAAAAATATTGTCGAAATTTTCAACCAGATAAAAACCAATCCCCATTTTATTAAAAGGGTTACGCACCACGATACAAAAATCAGCAATGTATTATTTGATAAAGATGATAAGGGGCTTTGCGTAATTGATCTTGATACCGTAATGCCAGGCTATTTTATAAGCGATGCAGGCGATATGCTCCGTACCTATCTGTCACCGGTAAGCGAAGAAGAAAAAGATTTTGTAAAGATTCATATCCGGGAAGAATATTTTCAGGCAATCGTAGATGGCTACCTCAGCGAAATGAAGGATGAACTGAGCCAGGAAGAAAAAAAGTATTTTGTGTATGCCGGTAAATTCATGATCTATATGCAAGCCATCCGCTTTTTAACCGACCATATCAATGATGATGTTTACTATGGTGCAAGGTATGAAGGCCATAATTTAGTGCGGTGCAATAACCAGCTCGAATTGCTAAAACAATTGATCAGCAAAGAGGATGCGCTTCAGAAAAGGGTAGCGCTGTATGTACCCCCGTCCCCTAAAGGGGAGTTATTCGGATAGACTGCATTTAACGATTAACCTTCAACGATCAACCTTCAACCTTCAACCTTCAACCATCAACGATCAACCTTCAACCATCAACCTTCAACCATCAACCAATGCCATCAAACAAGAACTCAGGTAACGCCATTGTAATCATAGGTATTTTATTTTTTATTTTTGGCTTTATTACCTGGCTAAACGGACCATTGATCACTTATGTAAAACTGGCCTTCGGATTGGATACCGATTCAAAAGCCTTTTTGGTAACCACAGCTTTTTACATGGCTTACTTTTTTCTGGCGCTCCCCTCCTCATGGGTATTGGAAAAAACCGGGATGAAAAAAGGAATGGCTATGGCATTGGTTGTAATGGCAATTGGCACGTTTCTATTTGGACAATTTGCAACACATAGAAACTACCCGATGTCGCTATTGGGATTGTTTATCATTGGATCAGGTTTATCCTTGTTGCAAACAGCTTCCAATCCATACATCAGCATCATCGGCCCCATTGAAAGTGCTGCCCGGCGGATCAGCATCGTAGGCATCTGTAATAAAATAGCCGGCATTATCAGTCCGATTGTATTGAGCGCATTTGTGTTAAAAGGCATCGACGAGCTGGAAGGAAAAGTAGCTGGAGCTGTCGGCCAGCCGGCAAAGGATGCCATTCTAAGTGAATTTGCTGCAAAAATTTATACCCCTTATGTAATCATGGCGGTAGTGCTGGTACTTTTAGGGTTCTGGATCATGAAGTCGGGTTTGCCGGAGATAAAATCTGCAGAAGCAAATGTGCAGGAAGTACGTAGCGTTGGTAGCAAACAGAAAAAAAGCCTTTTCCAATTTCCACATTTATGGTTGGGCGCTGTATGTATTTTCTTTTATGTAGGTGCAGAAGTAATGGCCGGAGATGCGATTGGAACTTATGGAAAAGGATTTGGTATTTCAACCGATTATACCAAATATTTTACGTCCATTACATTAGGTGCGATGCTGCTGGGTTATGTGATTGGTTTGTTTACGATACCCAAAATTATTTCGCAGCAAGCAGCATTAAAAATATCGGCAATGCTGGGCATCGTGTTTACTATTGCAGCTTACCTTACGAAAGGATATCTATCAGTCGGTTTTGTTGCTGCTCTTGGTTTGGCCAATGCATTGATGTGGCCGGCAATATTCCCGATGGCTATCAGCGGGCTGGGAAAATTTACAGAAAAAGGATCGGCTATCCTTATCATGGGTATTGCAGGCGGAGCAATCATTCCGAAAGCCTTTGCCAGTTTAAAAGAAACCTACAATTTTCAACTTGTATTTTGTGCTCTAATGGTTCCCTGTTACCTGTATATTCTTTTCTACGCGTTAAAAGGATACAAGGCGGGAAAAAATGAGACGACTTCAACAAATTAGCAATCTCAATTGAAACGCTCAGCGGCTGTGATCCCACAGCCATAAACGATTTCAAACAACAATGCCTATATGAAGCTATTGAGCAACATACAGGCATTGAAGATAAGTGTGTTAGTTTTCTGCAACAAATAAGTAGCATCTATTAAAATGCAAACTATAAAACTATTTTACTTTTTCCATTGTAACGGTTGTTAAAATAGCAAATGACCTTGAATAAACCTCTTTGCCAATCACCAATTTAAAATCCAACTCCTGGTTGTCTCTTTTTTCAATTTTAAAAGTCTGTGCTTTGTAAGTAGACTCAATGTGAGAAGTATAAATTTCTCCTTCTGACTTATCAGAAACAGCAATAGAAGTTTCTTTGGTATTGGTAGAATTTACAATCACCTGAAACAACAGGTAGTCGCCGTCATTACCGATGTATTTTACTGTAAAAGGTTCTGCACCTTTATCAATGTTAGCAGGATAAATTGATTCTGCATTAATTGCGGTTGCAGATATCACCATTGCTACGAGTGTTAATACGATGTTTTTAAACTTTTTCATGTTTAGTAATTTTAATTTTTTAGTAATAATTTTTTTGTATTTCCTCCCAACTAAAATGCTGTCTGTTCATTTGCTATGATTGTAAAAAAACAGTAGATAAAGTTGGTACTCATTCATCCTGGCAGGCAATAGTTGGAGACACTTTGTGCGTTGTTGTGGGCAAGCTAAAATAGTTGCAGCTATTTTTTTTATTGCTAAAACCTTACCTTACTCAACAGGTGTTTCCCTGTTTGACAAGTCAAAGGTAGTTGCGAAACGGGTGTAGTTAAATGCAATTTAAAGCTGGATTGCTGATTGTAAAACGGCGTAAATTTTCTATAAACCCCTACTGGTACTGACTTTTGAAAATGTCACTTTATGATGCCCAACCTCATTTTGGCACTTACGCCAACGTTGCCGGAGATGCTGTATCAGGTAGTTTTTGGTTGCTTGCAGAAGGTTATTTACTAAAAACAGGTTGAGAAAGATGTTGCTTCCCTGGTTGGTATCAAAGCGGAACATTTTACTTTCCGGGGTCGGTGTTCCGCCATAGTAGTTAACTTAAGGTTCTAAAAATTTAAATTGTAAAGCCTTAGGCTTGATCGGTATAGTAACAACGGATTTAATCCGTTGATTGAGATAAGCGTTTAAAGAGAGCCGTAGGCTCGAACCATACCCAGTCGTGGTTCGTGTCCGCACGAACACTCTTCGCAAACAAATACTGATCCCTATTTAGTGTAACTTTAAAACAAAAGAATTCACCGCCGTGGTTCGTATCCCCAGCCGTGGTTCATGTCCACCGCCGTGGTTCATGTCCCCAGCCGTGGTTCGTGTCCACCGCCGTGGTTCGTGTCCACCGCCGTGATTCGTGTCCACCGTTGTGGTTCATGTACCCAGCCGTGGTTCGTGTCCTCACGAAACACTCTTCGCAAACAAATACTGATCCCTATTTAGTGTAACTTTAAAACAAAAATTTTAGCTGATGGATAAAATTATTTATGGCCGAAAACGAAAGTCACACATGGAAATAGGACAGGTCTATTTTTGGACTGCCACAATTAACAGTTGGTATCATTTATTGGAAGATGACAAATTTAAAGAAGTGGTCATCGGCTCATAGTGAACGCTTAGTGAAAGAGGATTGATTGATGTATTTGCGTTTGTCATTATGTCCAATCACATTCATTTGATTTGGCGGATCAATGGTTTAAATAAAAAGGAAACAGCGCAAGCTTCGTTTTTAAAATTTACTGGTCATGAGTTTTAAAAAGTTATTAAAAGAAAATACAAATACAAAGGCCACCGAAATTCATATACAAATTTAAATGAGGCTTATTTTTGGGCGATTACAGTTAACCAATGGCAGCATTTATTAATGCCGGATGAAAATGAAATGATTGTGTTCAAAACCTAAAAGAGGTTGTGGTACTAACTCATTTTGGTGAAGTAGAGTGAATGATTATGGCGGCATAAGTGAAGTAGGCGCAACAGGTCAGGAGACCTGCGCCTATAGAGATTTTGATTTTTTGAAAGATGTACGGGAAGAATTTTGAATTTGTTGGTTCGTCGAGGTACGGACTATGATAGCAGGTCTACATGATTTGCGAAGAGTGGTTCGTGAGGACACGAACCACGGCTGGAGCTTTTTTGAAGTGCTACAAGATAAAAGTATAATCGACATAAACGAAAGAAGTAGTCTAGTTGTCATAGTGGGGTGTTTTAGACTAGCATATAAATGTATGATACAATATGCTATCAGTTAGAGAATACTGGGTGTTAAAAAGTCAATCGTTGTATGGTAGTCTTTTTGTATTGGTCGTTAGAACAATCCACCATGAGACGGGATATTTTACTCCTTTCTACTATCACCTTGAAAGAGGGCAAAAGGATACAGGTGCCGGGAGCACTGCAGGTGTTTATTGTTTCTGTGTCTTAAAGACAATAGTTGATTATTAACGAAAAGATTACACGTACAGTTGTATTCATTGCGGCGCAGAATAGTAGCAGAGCAGCAAAGCTTTATTCTTGTGGCTGCGATCTATTTGATTTCGATGACACCATATTTCTGGTGCCTGATATCTTCCATCACCGAACCGGTTTTAGTTTTCGCTGCAAATATGGTATTGATAGTAAGCAGCTTAAATTTTGGAATAACGGTGATGTATTTATCATCGCCATGTTCATAAATAACCTGCCGTTGCAGATTTCCTTTCTCATCAATTACTGCCGCCGTTAACACCGATTTCCTGCTGTGCTTGTCCATGTTCATATCCGCCGGCTTCTTGTTCAAATCCCTTTCAGCATTGTCTTTATCATCGTTGTAAAGAAAAATTAATTTGTTACCATTGTAAAACGAGAAGTGTGAAATGTACGCCTTATAATTTTCATCGCTTTGGTCTTTGGGTATTCTGGTATAAATGAATTTGCCGTTCTTATCGATATTTACATTCAGAATGGAGCCACTGTAAAACTTATAGTATGAATTTATACCGCCGGTTACGTTGCCTGATGCATTAGTAACCGCAGTGCTTCTTTCCTCAGACCTGTTGTATTCCAGCGTATAATCAATGCTACCATTTAACCGGTTTGAAAACCTTTTCGACTTGAAATTGCCGGATATGCCGGGATGTTTTTTTCCATTGGAGGCAATATCTTCCGTTTCAAACAGATCAATCACATCAATTGGAATTTCGGATAATTTTGTGCTGGTAACTTTTTTAAAGGCAGGGTCGTATTCAGCATAAAAAATGCCTGACACCCTTCCTTCTGCATCATTTTTATATGTTCCGGCAATACCGATCTTTTCTGAATCTTTATTAAATAGCAAACTGGCGTTGTGCAGGTGTTTTCCCGGGATATTTAAATCAATATCGGTTGACGATTTACTATCAGCAGTGAATTGTGACAACACCGTTGAGTAGGCCGGTGTGCTGAATTCTTCATCCCTGATTGATTCACGGCTTGCGACCTCCTTTTTGAAATACTTGTACTCTACAAACAGATTCGCATTTTTATCCAGCGTTGTTGATTCTATGACCACGAAACGCTTTTCAACCGGCAACACTACTTTTCTTTCGTACTGCTTATTTAAATCACTGTTGAAAACACCAAAATAAAACTGCTTGAGCTCTTTCTTTTTCTGATCGGCTTCCGCAAACAACAAATACATGGAAGAGTCCGCTGAGGCGTTTAATTCAAACCCGGGTATGCTTCTTCCTGAAGTGGTTTCAAACCTCCCCAACTCCACTTCCTGGCCATATGAATTGTCTTGTTCATTTAATTTAATGGCAGAGACAATGTACTGCTCGTCTTTCTTATCGTATTTGTAGGCGTAAACAAGGATCGTTTTTCCATGCAACTGGTACAGCCCCTTTACATCGATGAACATGCTGTTTTTAAATGACACCGGAGTCTCTTTAATTGTTTCCAGCTTGTCGTTCAGCAAAAGAATACTTGCTTTTTTTTCGACCTTAATATCAATAAGACCGCCAAACGACTGTACGTTTTCTTTCAAAACTATGCGGCCGGTTTTTGTTTGTACGCCGTCGCCATAAAAGGTTTTGTTTGTATTTTTCGCTTCCGAAAAATCGTAAGTAATTTTTTGACATTTGGCCGTAAAGGCAAGCACGATCAAAGAAGTGAAAGCAAGGATTGTTTTAATTTTCATAACGAATATTGGATTTTTAAAAAATGATTTAGATAACATGAGTGTGTTACCTCGTAAGTGGATAATAGAAAGAAAGCCTGGTTGAATTAACATGGGGCAAGGCATCGCTGTCAAGTTCACCAATATCATGCCCCAGCATAAAATCGAAATTTCCCTTAAGTTCTATGACAAGTTTTTTTACCTGGCTGTGAACGCCCGCATTAAAATTGAAACCAAAAACGGATTTTTTTACTTCGTCTGATGGTAAAATATGCCCTGGCATATCATAATTGTAGGTTGCAGCCAGTTTTGATAATGCGAGGCCGGCCCCCAGGAAGAAATTGGGTTTCGGAGCATTCTCTTTATCCCCAAGGCTGCACATAAAGCCAAATTGGTAGTGGATTGTACGGACATTTACTGATTTCTGCGCTTCCCCTATTTTGCTTCCTAAATTGTCATATATCGTTACCGTTCCAAACTCCATAGCGTTCTTGTTATACAGCGATGTATTAAGAAACATGGTTAACTTTTGCAGGATTTCCGGGCTATACAGTAGGCTTACAGTAGGCCCATACCCTTTGTAACCAGATTGCTTTTTAAAAGTGCCGAAGCCAGCTCCAACAAAAAGTTGAGCATTGGCTATTGTTGATAATAAAAAAAATGTAAGCAGGGTGAGCGAATTCTTCATAGGTGGTGGGCACAGGCTAAAGTAACTGCCTGCTCTTTCAGCGGTTATAAAAAGGGGTACTGTATCACAACGTTAAACGGAGGCACTTATTGCTTCTCCTTAAAACATTTAGTTTGCTTTGAATTAAATGCTTGAATCTCTATCATATCTGTTTCCGTGGTTGGTATCAATGCGAAACACTTACACTCCGAGGTCGGTGTCTTCACCGACCTGTAGTGAAAAGAATTATCTTACCATAAAAAATGCAGTCAAAAGATTTCAAATACAAAGGCCATCGGAATTCATATACAGAATTAAATGAGGTTTATTTTTAGGTGAGTACATTTAACCAGTGGCAACATGTATTATGCCGGATGAAAATAAAATGTTTGTATTCAAAACCTGAATTAGGTTGGGATACTAACTCATTTTGGTGAAGTATTCTGATGGAAGATGTGGTCGGTAAGGACACCGGACCACGGAGGGAGGAAGCGTTTTTTGATGAATGATAGTAAACCAACCACGGAAGTAGTGCAATTATAAACGTCGTGATTTTACCAGTTCAGGGATGTATTTATTTTTATTGACAACATCCAAAAGTCCAAGGCGCTTATAGATTTCGCCGCCTATTCCTGGGATTACTTCACCAGAAGAAGTGGCTTTATTGTCTTTTGCAAAATAGATAAAATGAAATTTCGAACTGATAGATTCATCAAATTCCTTCTTTAGAGTTTTTTCTGCTGATTCAAAAATAACTGGAGCAGAAATGATTATATCCTTAGGACTTATTTTGTCTATTAAGTAGGTAAGATTTGTTCTTACAACGCATGAAGTGTAAATAATCGACTTACAAATAATTAAAGTGTCACAATTATCAATATCTTCAGAATAGGTCTTAACTATAGGAGCAATAGTTAGAGTTTTGTTTTCGAACGGATTTGTTCGTAAATTCCAAAAAACTACTAAATTTCTTTTTGAAACCGATAAATGATCTATAATTCCTTTCGCCAACCAGTCGGCATCTTCAGTTGAACATGCAATTACAACATTTTTGGATTGTTTGAGACGATCATTTATATAAACTGATAGTTTTTCACCTAGTTTATAAAATGCACCAGAATATTCTTCTGGAGATGTACTTTTATCAGCAAGAATATTTAGATTATCTATAATAGATTTATCATTTTTAACGTAAGTCGAATATTTTCGCATTTTAACTAATTAGTATTTCTAAATCCTTAAAAGTAGTAGGTTTATTTAATTGTATATCATTTTCAATCTTGTTAAATTCTTTAGATCCAATTTGATATGGAATAATCCCAGAATCTGTCATCTTATAACTCCATGCAAAATAGCCATTTGACTCAAGGTACTTAAAGTCTGGTATCACATCAAGAATAGATTTCGACATATGGGATAATCTGTGAATAACTCTTGGTTTAATAAATGAATAACCGAGATTTTCAACCTTGCTGATTATTTCTGATAGTAAAACTCCTGTTTTTGAAGATGCTTCCCAAAAACCAAGTAGACAGCTAGCTAGTGCATCAAGTTTATTTGTCGTTGGATTGTTTAGGGCCGATAGAGTTTCCAATTCTACCTTAAAAGCAGGGTCACTTAGAATTTGTTTACTTGTAGTTTCATGGTATGGAAATAGAAAAATTTTTGTGCAGTTCTTTAAACCTTTTGGCAAAGTACTATTTAAGCTGCTTTGAAGAGTCGGGAAAGAAACAACTAAAGTCAACTCAAATTGCCTTTTATAAAAGTTCTCTATCTTCTTTTGAATAGCAAAATCAAACTTTAATGTCCTTATTAGCCCCGAACCCCAACCTAAACTTTTACTTGTTTTAAGTTGATATAAAAATCTTTTAGTACCTTCCAAAACTAGTAAATCGTCAACAAATGCTGTCTCTTGTGCTGAGTATTGAATTGTCGAAAGAGCCGAGGAATATTTATTTGCATTTTGTAAGATTTTAAATAATGCAAAATAATTTTCATAGGTATTACCTCGTTGGTTGATAAAACCTCCTAAAAGTTTCTTTTTTAAATAATTGCTGACTTTCTTGGTTAATTTCAAACTACTATTATTAAAGCATCAAATTTAATGAAAGTTCGAAAAGCATTACAGCTCACGTTTACAAAAGTATCCGACGGCCCCGCTAAAAATCCCGGTCCCTAAAAGAAATTGACTGGGCTATCGGTATACTTTTATGTTGACCGACATGTGCAGGGTACTTTGTACTAAGGTAGAAAGTATCGATCCTCGTTATTTTCTGTTAGTAGGGATTGCACCAGCAATGATCTTTTAAATGGGCTGCGGCTATTTTAACTGGTTGTTGTTTTCACTAAAATTATAGTTTTGTTTTGACACGATGGCTTATTTGCTGGCTTATTTTATGGTATAGCCTTACTGCTACTCACTGGACCCGCAGTTTGTTTCCGTGGTTGGTATTAAAGCGAAACAATCACTCTCCGAGGTCGGTGTCTTCACCGACCTGTAGCAAAATGAATTATCTTACCTTAAAAAATGCAGGCAAAAGATTTCAAATACATAAGCCATCGAAATTCGTACACGGAATTAAGTGAAGTTTATTTTTGGACGATTACCATAAACAAACGGCAACCTTTACTAAAGGCAGATGAAAACAAAATGATCATTATCAACAGCCTGTAGTGGCTGGTACAAAAGGAGCTGGTTAAAACTTACGGGTACGTGATAATGCCCAATCATATTCATCTGATGTGGGAACAATTGGCGATGAATGGCAACCAGTATCCTAAAAATAGCTTTGAAAAGTTTACGGCAAAAACATTCGTAACCAAGATGAAAGTAAGCAATGATGGTAATTTGAAAAACTTTGCAGTAACAAGCACAGATAGGCAATATAATATCTGGCAGAGAGCCCCTTTAGCAATAAGAGTTTTTAGCAGGGAAATGGCAGCACAAAAATTAGATTACATGCACCTTAACCCAATGCAACCACATTGGCTATTATGCACCAATCCGGCCGATTACAGGTTTTCATCAGCAATATTTTATGAACAAAATATAAATGATCCGATAGCTATCGGATTTAATTTGCTTACACATTTTGGCGAAGTATTTTGATGGAGGACGTGGTCGGTGATGACACCGGACCACGGAGAGAGGGAGAGCTTTTTATGAATGACATTAAACCAACCACGGAAGCAAAATCTGTTGTCCTATTTCAATGTTAGTTTTTATGTCGTAATGTGTGGGTGTCATAAATGGCATATAGTCGAGTCACGCAAAGTATTTCACCCCTGCGTTCCCACAGAACCGTGTGTTACTGTTTCTCCGCCGCGGCGGACTCTTCCTGTGTTAAATCACAAATGTATTGCTACACTATGGATGTACCAATTGCCAGTGTGGGAATAAAATCGCTACTAATTGCCTATAGCAGCAACGGCGGCACTCTGCCCGGCGTCGATCAACTGCAGCATAACCGCAACCCCTTATTAATAGCTTTTTAATGCGGGGATTTTTCGTGGGAGTGGCGGGTATTTTTCCTAATGTTAGCGGCTGGGCAGTATTTATAGGAAACTTATCAATATTATTGGCGACTTACATCTGTTGTTTCACATAGTGCAAATGTTCCTAAAAATGCTTGGGTCAAAGCAGCTTTAACAGGCGGTTCGTTTTCGAAAACTTCCATCCAAACTGACCAAAATCCTATTGCTATTGCATTATTAGTTATTGAAAGAATATAATCATTAGGTCTACCATTATGAATGTAATAATTTAATGAATCTTCTGCCATTCCATATGTTTGGCTTCTTTTAATCCATCTTCTATCAGTAGAACTTGCAGCAGTGCCATATCTTCCTATGCCAGTAAGTAAAAAAGTATTATTGGTAATTCTAATGTTAACAGATGGATGTAAATTAGCTTTTACTGTTACAACTCCTTGAGGGTGGAAGTCAAATAGCAAATGTGTATTGTGAATATCTGCCCAGTAATATTCAAGGGCATTGTTTTGTTGCTGGTTTTTTATACTATTACAATTTGAACAAGCTAAAAGAAAATTTGACCATTCAAGTAAAAGAGCAGGATACATTAATTTGGGAACAATGTGTTCAATAGCAGGGTTTGTTATTTGATTTTCGCAGTGAGAACAGAAGTCTCCAATTCTATTAATCATATGAGGTCTTGCTTCTACATATTCGGCAAAAACATATCAATATTACTATCCTGTGGGCAATCTCCTTTTAATACTGGTCTCATTTATTTGTCAAAATGTGTTGGAAAGATTCAAGGTATGTTACGTAAGCTGGGTCGTCATAAAAGGGGAGCATTAATTTTTCAAGTTTTTCTTTTATGGCATTTACTTCGTTGGGATTTTTTTCCTCTTTGCCTTCGATAATTAATTTATAATATTCATCTGCAACTTTTTTCATTTCTAAAAACCGTTCGCTTCTATTTGACTCTTTAACTCCCATTTCTCCTTCAACAATATCTTCTAAACCGATTTTTCTATAATCTTCATCCATATCTTTACCTTGTAAATCAATTAATTCATAGTTTGTAAGGCTTTGTACAATGAATGGAGAATGAGAAGTTGTTATAAATTGAATTTTAGGAAACGTTTCCTTTAATTTATTTACAATAGTTCTTTGCCATTTTGGATGAAGGTGTAAATCTAATTCATCAATTAAAACAATTCCTTCACTTTCCTTAGCTGCATTCAGTTCTAAGTATGGATTTAGCAAAACGCATCTGTAAGCTATGTCTGCAACGATACCAATAATGTTTCTTTGTCCATCACTTAAATAGGTAAATGGTAAAGTTTCTTTTTGGTCAGAATGTCTCATAGCCATTAACTGATCTTCTTCAATTCCAAAAAAAATTGTTTCCCAACCTTCTAAACAATTCCTAACGGCTCTTTTAATTACTTGTGCTCTCCATTTTGCAGTTTCATTTCCTTGAAGCAGAGAAAGCTCCATCGTTTTAAACCATTCTGCAAATCTTTTAATACTTGATTTTGAATCAAGGCAGTTATAGTAGCCCTCGAACCTTGAACCTTTAGGCAAAGTCTTTACAGTTTTGGGGTGTTCACCAAATAATCTACCGCAGCCTAAATAATCAAAAACTGGAAGCTTAATATTTTTACCTCCATTTTCAGAAAGTTCTAAAAAGTGTTCTTTTGCAATGTTTTTAATTTCATTTTCATTGCCGTGTCTAAATCCAAAGTCAATATGGACTTTTCTAACATCCCAACTTATTTTTTTTCCATCAATTTCACCATTGATCGTTAAACTTGTTTTGGTTTTCTTTTCAATACTGTGTGAGAATGTTTCTATACGAACATCTTCCTTCCTTATGGGTCTAACATTTTTTCCTTGACTTACTGATAAATAAGAGTTTATTGCAGCCGCTAAAGCCTCTAAAACTGAGGTTTTACCAGAGCCGTTTTCTCCGATTAATACATTGAAGGATGAATTAAACTCAAAAGTCCTGTCCTCAATCCCTCGGAAGTCAACAATTCTTATTGATTTTATATGCATTGCGTTGTTTACAAAATTTTAAATATTCTTTCGTCCATTAAATTTAGGGACGAATATAGCTATAAGTCGCCTAAAAGTTGCAGACTTTTCGAGGTTAATGAACGTCTGGTAGCCTTGACGCTAAATATAAATGTACTCACCTTTTGCAGGTTTCCAAAAAAGAAGCAATTGATTTTCAACACTATTCTTGTCCCTTTTTTCTATTGTCATGTCGCCTTTATGTATTGTCGGTTTTCATTTTTACATTATAAAATATCGCCCTTAATCTCATAGGCAACAAGTCCTATCCAACCATAAAAAACCTGAAACATAAAACAAATTTACATCTCAGGTTAAAGGAAATTTCTACTAAAAGGAACTTATCGTATTCACTTTCAAACTACATCTTATTCGCCAACAGTGCAGCATCCAGGTCTTCGCCTGGCTTGGCAATGATTTGCTGTGTTGCAGGATCCCAGTCAATTCTTCTTCCGAGTTTATAAGACAGTCCGCCCATATGTGCGGAGATTGCTTCTTCAAATCCTTCTTTGATGGAGCAGCTCGGGGTGCCGCCGTTTCTGATACAGCTTAGCCACTCCCGCAAATGAAGAAAGGTGGAGTCAAC
>JBGSMI010000007.1:0-13450 GCA_041740215.1 Ferruginibacter sp. | reverse complement strand
TTTATTTAGTTCCTGCGTAGCAGAAATATTAAGTGTGGTAAGCCCCTCATAATCCACCGTTCTAAAATCATCTACTTCTTCGCCATACACAAATACTTTGTCGGTGTTAATGTCTGTTGCATTCACAAATACTTCTTTGGCAGAAAGGATCGTAACAATATCAAATTGCTCCATTCCTTTTCCTTCTACCAGTACCTGTATTTTTTTAGCGCTTTTGCTGATGTTATGATTGGTATTGAAATGTAGCAAGTACCCACCTTTAGCCTTTGTTATTTTATTGGTTAGCTGGTATACATTGGGAATAAAATCGGTGTGCTTCGATACTACCTGCGGATATACTTTTTCGACTTCTTGTGCTACTACCTTTTTATATTGCTGGTTACCATACATAGCTTTATCTTTCATCGTGTAGTTAGTGATGGCTAGTGCATTGATGGTTTTTAAATCCTGTTGAGAATCTGTGATGCCAACGATGGCCTTTATCCTGGCATCCGAAAAAGCGTTAAATTCTTTTGCGTAAATTCTGCCCGAGGCTATAATCGAAACATTTTGTACCGGATTATCGCTTGTAGAAAAACCGACAACATCATTGGCATTATTAAAATTTAAATAGCCGTATCCGTAATAACCATTTACTGAATTAATATTAAGTGCATAACTAACATCCAATGGTGCCCTTGGTGTACCTGTATTGATACCAACTCTTCCACCGGCGCCATATTTTGGTAAAAAAGCAAAATCTGTAGTGCTGGCAAATTGGGAGGAGGTATTAGTTTGGGTAATAGCAGTTGCTTGTGTGCCATTGCCAAATGCGATATCATTACCATTGTAACCAGCAGGCCCAATATCTCCCACTTGTAATTTATTACCTGGTGGAAATACGCAATTAATACCAACATTGCCCGCTTTTTCTTTAGGCCAAAAAAGAATATTCGCACTGGAAGCAATGAGCGACACAGTAGATGTCTGGTACATCCTCATGGCATTGGTTCCATTACCAAACGCAAAATCATTTCCTGAATAACCTGTGTTGCCGACAGAGCCTACCTGTAATTTGTTTGTTGGAAAATCAATTCCTACACCAACATAGCTGTTACCAGAGTTGATAAACATTGCTGAATTGCCGCCGGCAAAAAGCCGCATGTTGGTATTGGAGAAAGTACCAATACCTGCGGAAGTGCCGCCCATTCTTGTTGCAAGTATATTACCTCCTTCGCCTTTGTGTAAAATACCGTAACTGTTATTAAGCGTTTGCACCACCAGTTTTTCATCAGGTGCAGTAGTGCCAACACCAACGTTACCTGAGGGCAGCATTGTTATCACCGGGCCACCACCAAGGGCAAGTTGCATTGAGCCGGTAGGGTTGGATGCCGGCATTCCTATGTACAAATTGTTACTTGAATTGAGGATAAAGCTTTTAAGACTGTTTGCATTGTCATAAAAAGAAAGGAATGGTGCAGCACCCTGTATTCGTAATGCTTCATTGTCTTTTTTTATGTGCAGGGGAGCCAGGGGCGTAGTAATGCCGATACCTACATTCTGTGAAAAGCCATTCAAACAGCTTAAGTAAAGCATCAGCAGAAATATCAATTTTTTCATTTTAATTGGTTTATGTAAAAGGAAATTTTTAGGTGCTTTGTCAAAATGATCAGCACAGGAATTAAGTTTAATAAAAGTATCAATTATTGTTTCAGTGCCACAGTAAGTTTGCGTATCTGGCGGTTAAATTTGAGCAGCAGGATTTATATTAAATGGCGGTGTGAAACAATTATTTGTAAAAGGAGCTACAAAACCAATCAATAATTTCTAGCAACAATCATTTGTTTTTTTGCGATTTAATAAAAACAGGATGGATTATAACAGGAATGGCAGCATACTTTTTTTATCTTGCAACACTAATAAACCAGTATGATAAAAGAAAAGATTTTAGTGATTGGTGCCAGCGGTCAGATAGGAGTGGAGCTTACGCTAGCCCTACGTAAAATATACGGCAACGCCAATGTGGTAGCCAGCGATTTAAGGGAAGAAAATGATTTGCTAAAAGGCAGTGGTCCTTATGTAAGTATGGATGTGATGAATAAAGAAATGTTGCATGTACAAGTAATTCGCCAGAATATTACACAGATTTATTTACTTGCAGCTATCCTATCAGCTACCGGCGAAAAAAATCCCAACCTTGCCTGGAGTTTAAATATGCAAAGCTTGCTGAATGTGTTGGATATTGCCAAGGAAGAAAAAATACACAAAGTGTACTGGCCGAGTTCCATCGCTGTTTTTGGACCAACATCGCCAAAGCAAAATTGTCCGCAACAAACCGTGATAGAACCCATCACTGTTTATGGCATAAGTAAATATGCAGGTGAATTCTGGTGTAATTATTACCACCAGCGTTGGGGTTTAGATGTTAGGAGCATCCGCTACCCGGGATTAATCAGTTATAAAAGTGCGCCCGGTGGTGGTACAACCGATTATGCCGTAGAAATATTTCATGAGGCGTTGGAAGAAAAAAAGTACGAATGTTTTTTACAGGAAGATACCTATTTGCCGATGATGTATATGCCGGATGCCATCAAAGCAACGCTTGAGTTGATGGAGGCACCGGAAGAAAAAATAAAAATAAGGACCTCGTATAATATTTCAGGCATGAGTTTTTCGCCCAAAGAAATTGGGGCGGAAATTAAAAAGCATATACCGGAATTTTCGATTTCTTATCAACCCGATTATAGACAACAAATTGCTAATAGCTGGCCTCAAAGCATTGATGACAGCGTGGCAAGAAATGACTGGGGCTGGAAAGAGGATTATGATTTATCCGCTATGACAAAGGACATGATCGACCATCTATGACACACAATTGATTCGGTACACTGAATAATAGAATGCAGTTAAAAAAAAACAGATAGATGGTTTGGAGCAGCGCAATATGCACTTACATTTGTATAAAAAAACCGTAAAATGAAAAAACTAATTGTTTTTACCCTATTGTCTTTTTGTACTTCAATGATCGTATTCGCCCAAGATCAGCCAAAATTTAAATTTATTGTAGGACCTGAATTGTCATTTGCGACTGGCTCATTTTCAAATAACTCTTCTTTTGGCATCGGGGCAACTGGCCAGGCAGATATTTCTTTAAAGGAAAAATTATATGGAACCATAACGAGCGGTATTCATTTTTTTAACGGAAAATCAATACCAGGAAGTGGCAGCACAAAAAATACAGGACCTACAATTATACCTGTGAGGATAGGCGTAAAATATTTTGTTGTCGGGGGAGTGTACGGTGCCTTTCAGATGGGCGCAGCATTTATTAGTAACAATATGAATTACAACGGTACTGCTTTTGCGTATTCTCCGCAGTTAGGCTATGAATTTAGAACCAAAACAGGGAGAGCGGTGGATGCAACTTTTAAATATGATGGTTATTCTAAAAATGGAATTGGGGCCCTTGGATTTAGATTGGCCTATGTATTTTAAATGGTTGAAAGAAATTAAACAAAAAAGCGGTTGTCATTTTTTATGACATCCGCTTTTTTTGTTTTAAATAATATTTTGAATTGGCGATTTACGTGTTTTGAATAAATACATCCCTCATCTTCTGCATCAAATCTTTTTCGAGCATGCGGTAGGCAATGGCAATCATATTTTTAAAAGCCATATCTTTTGAAATACCATGACCGATAATTACAGGTTTTGCTACGCCTAATACCGGTACACCGCCGTATACTTCAAAATTGAAACGATCAAAATGTTCATCTTTTATTCCTCTGCGGTTTGCAAGGTCATAGATGCTTTCCGCCATTTTAAGTACAACATTTCCGGTAAATCCCTCACAAACCATTACATCTGATTTATCAGTTAAAATATCACGGCCCTCAATGTTTCCTATGAAATTGATGTGCTTATTTTCTTTTAGCAGCGGATATGCAGCCTGAGCCAGCAGGTTGCCTTTACCTTCTTCCTCACCTAAATTAATCAAACCAACCCTTGGATTTTCATAATCCAGAATATGTTCGGCAAAAAGCGACCCCAAAGTAGCAAACTGTGCTAAATATTCAGGCTTGCAATCTGAGTTGATACCTGCATCAACCAGTAAACCCAGCTTTCCATTTTCTCTTGGGATATATGCGCCAATTGTTGGACGGAGAACTCCCTCAATGGCTTTGATACTAAACAGTGCACCCACCATCATTGCACCAGTATTACCAGCACTGATAAATGCATCTGTTTTGCCAGCGGCCAATAGTTGGAATCCAATTGCTATAGAAGATTGCTGTTTCTCACGAAGTGCTTTGGTAGGATGTTCATGCATCTCTATTACCTGAGCAGCATGAACGAGGGTAATAGAATCTAAAGGGATGGCATGGGCTATCAGCAACGCTTTCATGTTGGCTTCATCGCCAATCAGCGTTAACATCATGTTAGTATGACCTTCCGCAAAAAAAAGTGAAATACCTTTTATGGCTTCCAATGGTGCATAATCGCCACCCATCATATCAATGGCAATATTCATAGTACATTCATTAAATAAAAAGTTCTAAGTTCTACATCCGAAAATCGAATGTAGAACTTAGAACTCAGCATTTGAAAAATATTATGCTTTTAACGGAGCTTTTACGGCTACCACTTGTCCTTTATAGTATAATTTTCCTTCGCTTACATGTGCACGGTGACGAACGTGAGTTTCTCCGGTAGTTTTATCTACAGTTAAAGTTGTTTCGCTTGCCTTATAATGCGTCCTTCTCTTTGCGCTGCGCTGCTGCGAGTGGCGTCGTTTCGGATTTGGCATATCTCTAAATTTTAGTTGTTATTGTAATTAAATGTTTGCTTATAATTATTTTGTGTGTTCTATCGTGTTATTTTTTCTTAAACTGGTCCAGATCTTTCCAAAGTGCATTTGCATTTCTGGCATCTTCACTCACCTTCATTTCATTTAGCCTGGCCAATACTTCTGCATTACATTGTGCACCACCCATCTCTTCGGCTGAACAAGACTTTTGTAAGGGAATGCTTAAACTTACAAATTCATAAATCCAATCATTCAACCGAAGGTGACTTTCCGTTTTTGAAATGTAAAAAACATCCGGATCTTCTTCCCGTTCATTCATTTCCTCCGGATTTTCCACCATTTTAACCAACATATTAAATTCATCCCACAAATCCATGGTTAATTTGTTCCCGCAACGGTCGCAATCAACGTCTGATTTTCCTCCAACTTCAAACTTAAGCAGCATAAAGCCGCTTTTTTTATCTAGCTGTAGTTTCACAATTGCTGTGCAATTGCTGAAATCTCTCGATTCAACTTCAGCAAAGAACTGGTCATCTACTTCATAAGTAAACTCATGTATCCCGGGCTTTAACCCTACAAACGCTATTTCAAATTCCCTTCTTTTTCCCATTACCTCCGGTTTAAAGGACGGCGAAGGTAGGATTTTTACGGTTATTTAAAACAAAATTTATCAAAATTTTGCCCTGCCTTTCTGGATGAGTCTGTTTTTCCTTATTTTTAGAAGGTATGAAGTACAAAAATTACTGGGTTTTAATCATTATTCTTTTTGTTATCGCTGTCTCAATTCGTATTTTCTCGATGGATGCAGTTCGGGTAGAAACGTATTATTCCAATGGTTTTTACCCCATGATTTCCATGTTTTTAAGATATTTTTTTGGATGGCTGCCGTTCAGTTTTGGTGATATTTTGTATGGTATACTTATACTTTGGTTGATTGCCTGGATTTTTAAAGTTGTAAGCCTTGTCCGTAAACCGAAGCAACTCCCCGGTAGAATTATTCGCAGAATTCTACGGACAACCGTAGTTTTTCTTGCTATTTACATTGTATTCAATGTGCTATGGGGAATTAATTATAACCGCCGGGGTATTGCCAGTCAGTTGGGTTTATCAATGGAGCAATATTCAATCGCGGAGCTAAAAAACCTGAATGAGTTATTGCTGCAAAAAACAAATATGACGAATACCCTGCTTAGGAAACAAGCAACTACTGAACTGAGCCGGAAAGAATTGTTCCAACGTTCGCAGGAAGCCTATAAGCAGTTGAACAAACAATATGCTTTTTTAAATTATCAACCTGCATCATTAAAAAGATCGATGTGGGGCTGGTTGGGTAATTATGTTGGTTTCCTGGGATATTACAATCCATTCACTGGCGAAGGCCAGGTAAATACTTCGGTGCCCAAATTTTTACAACCTTACACCTGCTGTCATGAAATTGCTCACCAGCTCGGTTACGCAAAAGAAAATGAGGCCAATTTCGTTGGATATCTGGCAGCGGCATCCTCTAAAGATGAATCTTTTCAGTATTCCGTTTATCTTGATCTATTCTTGTATGCCAACCGCAACCTTTATCAAACTGATTCTTTTGCAGCAAAAGGTTTTGCAAACGAGTTACTTCCTCCTGTAAAAGAAGACCTGAAGGAATGGCGAAAATTTAATAACAGGCATAAAAACCCGGTTGAGCCGTTGATCCGATGGGGGTATGGTAAATATCTGGAGAGTAATGAACAACCGTCTGGTCTGTTAAGTTATGACGAGGTGACTGGCTTTTTAATAGCGTATCAAAAAAAGTTTGGGAAACTTTGATTTTAAAGTTCAACAAACTCCCAGGTTTCTTCGTACATTAGGCTATGAAATTGATCATCTCCATTGCAATCCCTTTAATGGTGGGTGCAATTGCCGGATTTTTTACTAGTACCGGTGTAAATGGCTGGTATCTTGTTGCCAATAAGCCCCCATTCAATCCTCCCAATTTTTTATTTGCCCCTGTGTGGACTGCTTTATACCTTATGATGGGAATTGCTTTGTACCTTGTTTGGTCTAAGAAAGCAGACAAGGCAATCAAAAACACTGCAATCATTTTATTTTCAGTACAATTGCTATTGAATTTCTGCTGGTCGTTTATTTTCTTTTATGCACACCAACCGGGTTGGGCGTTTGTAGAAATAATTGCTATGTGGGTGATGATATTGCTTACGATCTTTTGGTTTGGGAAAATATCTCCTTTAGCAGCATGGCTGCTGGTGCCCTATATTAGTTGGGTGAGTTTTGCATCCTTATTAAATTTTTATATCTGGAAATTGAATTAACACGTGCAGATTTGATACATTAGGATCGACAAAAGCTACAAATCCTCTATCTACCTGAAAAGCGGAAAAAAATATTTTATAATTTTAATTTATTCCGAAAGGTTTCATCAAAAATAACCTGAGCTTCAAACGAGTACCACCATTTTTTCAATTGCTTTTCTTCCGGCGGGGTTAGGTCGTTGAAAAAGATGGCCATTTCCATTTTCATGTTTTCTTTAGAAGTAAAATAAATTACCTGGGTTAATGCAAATCCCGTGCTGCCACCCATGCCGCCATATTGCCTGAAAATCTCCTGAAACTGTTTCTTTTCCATCGGAAATTCCAGTATTTCTGCAATGATGCCGTAAGCATTTTCATTCAGAAACTTGCGGTTATTCAATATTTTAGCCAGGTGTACATATTCTTTTGTGGTAGAGGCGGTTAAATGATCGCTCCAGATTTTAAGCAATTCGGGTGTCATCTTCCAAACACGAAAGTTTGATTTAAAGTCAGGCTCATCCTTCAATTGCTGATGAAAAATGAATGCATACCTGCAGTACTCTTCCTCCGACAGCTTACGTATTTCCCTTAGTAATTTTGCCTCCTTCATTCTGCCAAGATTTTGAAACATAAACATCGAAGACACATAAGGAAACAGGGCCGTGTGATTTCTTAATTCAAATAGCCGGTGATTGTTTTTCACATTGTCAAAACCAAGTAAATCCATGAGGTACTCGGTATTGGCATTGCTGTTAAACATGGTCATACCTCTTGCCACTTCAATCAGGGCGATGCTGTCATTTAATATATTCTTTTCCTGCTGCTCGTAAGCGATCCACGCTTCGTGGGCGCCGCTGTCTGTTTCGGGAATATAGTATTTCGCTAATTCATTAAGCGCAACATTGGCGTCTTTGTCGATCATATTGACACTGGCTTGCATAGCAAATTCCACCGCAACCATAATGTTTACCGTATTGCCAAGTGGCATCATTTTATTTTCGTTAAGGCGGGCAATTGTGCTATCATCTTTTGATATAAAAATGGATGAACGGCTTTTATTTGCCTGTATAAAATTGAAAAATGAATCGGCTAATTCGGGCTGTAACTGTGCCAGCGCATCAACACAGCTCACCATGCCCCACAGGGTGCAAAGTAAAAGCCTGAGCCAGATACGTTTCATTGATAGCATTGAGTAACAGATAACATTTTAGTTAGAGGTAAGCAAAAATCAGCATTTTTTTAGAAACATCAATAGTTTGGTTGCATTTAAAATTGTAAGAAGTGTTGCCAACCTTGTGCTGGTTCTTTTCTGTTAAAAACACTTTAAAAAAGGTTGGCAACCCGCTATTGAGCTGCGACAATTTTAAATATGCCCAGTAGTTCAGCCTTACATCAAAAAAGAGTTTCCTGAATTCATGTGTTAAAATATCAAGATTAAGAGAGATAATTACTACTAAAAAGCATTTTTCCACATCATGCTTTCTACCGGTTTATTGTGTTGACCGCTATATTTGGCATCTTTTTTCTCGTTGTATTTCACTTCAATCTGCCCCTCTACCGGGAAGTAGATCAATTGACCAATCGGCATACCAGCATATACCCTTACGGGTTGTTTTACGGAAATTTCCAACGTCCAGTTGCCACAAAAACCTACATCTCCCTTGCCAGCGGTAGCGTGTATATCAATACCAAGGCGTCCGGTGCTGGATTTTCCTTCTAAAAAGGGAACATGGGCATGTGTTTCGGTATATTCATCCGTTACACCCAGGTAAAATTCGTGGGGCTGTAGTACGATTCCGTCTTCCGGTATTTCAAAATGTTCAATGGTATTGTGCTTTTTTGCATCCAGTTCTTTGCTGGTATATGTAGCCAGAAATTTTCCCAAATGCACGTCGTAGCTATTGCTGCCAAGACATACCCTGCTATAAGGAACTATTTTGATGCTGCCGTTTTCAATTTCTTCTAAAATTCTTGTGTCGCTCAGTATCATGTTTGTTTGATTAATGCTAGTAGTTGAATTTTGATGGTTAATTGTTGTTTTTCGCTAACTGTTGAATTAAATTATTATTGGCTAACGCACGAATCCTTAAATTAGCGCATTATCGAATTATCAATTTAGCTAATTGGTAAAATATTCAGTCAAAAATAACAAACAAAAATACAGGATCGTTTAATGCCGCTGGTTTATCAAAAAAATATTAACCCTACAACAAAATTAGGGGTTTGGCATATAGCCGAGCCTGAAGAGTTTTTTTTGGCGAAGGTTCCGTTACAGCGGGAAATTACCCATCCCAACAAAAGATTACAGCACCTGGCTGGCAGGTATTTATTAAAGGAATTGTATTCCGATTTTCCCTACGATCTTGTCAGAATTGCAGACACCCGTAAACCATTTTTAGCCAACGAAGCCTATCATTTTTCTATTTCGCATTGTGGAAAATATGCAATTGTTATCGTTAGTTCAAACTATAGGGTAGGGGTTGATGTAGAGTTGATTACGCACAAAGTAGATAAAATCAAACACAAGTTTTTGTCGGAAGAAGAGCAATTGATGTTGAAGAATGTGCCGAATGTTCCTTTCAATATTTTTAGTGAAAAATTATTAACCGCTGCCTGGAGCATTAAAGAAAGCTTGTTTAAATGGCAGGGCAGCAGCGAAGTAGATTTTATCAAACACCTGGCCATTATAAGAATGCATCTGGATATCAACGAGGGATTGGCCCATTGCATAATATTGAAAAATGGCCAAAGAGATTTGCAAGTGCATTTGTTATTTTTTGAGGGCAATTGTTTTTCATGGGTGCTTAGCAATGTTTGGTAAAGTATTAGTTGGGGGTGGTGGTTTCGTTACCACTTATCTTAGTATAAAGTGCTGGAAAAATAAAAAAACCTTTCTCAAAGGAAAGGTTCTTGTGTGCGGCAAAGGAGATTCGAACTCCCACGCCCTTTCGGGAGCTACCACCTCAAGGTAGTGCGTCTACCAATTTCGCCATCGCCGCAACTGTAAGCAGTAAATTCTTAATGACCATTTACTGTGAGGACTGCAAATGTAAAAACTTTTGGGGGAATAAAAATCATGGGGGTGATGATTGGGGTATGAATAAGATTTTATAAAACGAATTTTTGGCACGAATTGCACGAATTGTTTGTACGAATTGCAGGGATTTCTAGTACGAATTACACGAATTTTAGCTATGAATTACTGGAAGAAATAGTATTACCGTATTCAACTATTTTTTTAATATAATTCTAAAAGTGGTTCCCTTGCCAGGTTCGGAATGTTTTACAAATAATTCTCCTTTGTGGTATTGTTCAATGATTCTTTTTGATAAACTAAGTCCGAGACCCCAGCCCCGCTTTTTGGTGGTGAAACCTGGCTTAAAAACACTGGCTACATTTTGACTGCTGATGCCCTTACCCGTGTCGGTTACATCAACTATAATGGATGCTACTTCATTTTTTATCTTTACCTGTATGCTGCCCTTTCCTTCCATGGCGTCCAGCGCATTCTTTAGTAGGTTTTCAATCACCCAGTCAAAAAGAGGACCGCTGATCATTGCCGGGATGTCCTTTTCTTCAAAGCTGTAAATGCTAAACTGTACATTTTCGGAAGCCCTTCTTTTGATGTACGCTACCATGCTTTCTATCTGCGCCACAATGTTGATTTCCTCCAGGTGTGGTGTGCTGCCTATCTTGCCAAAGCGATCACTTACCAGTTTTAGCCTATCCACATCCTTGATCATTTCTGCGGCTATTTTTTCGCTGCCCTGGGTTTCTTTTAACAACTCTACCCAGCCCTGTAGCGAAGAGAGTGGTGTACCTAGCTGGTGAGCAGTTTCTTTTGCCATGCCTGCCCACACCTGATTTTGTGTTGATTTGTTGCGAAGTGTAATGGCGGTTAAGGTAATGATGATAAACAAGGCAACGATTAAGAGTTGAATCAGTGGATAATACCGTACTTCTTTTAGTAACTTTGAATCGCCAAAATAATATCTATTGATAATGAGCGGATCTTTATTTACCTCTACTATAATGGCATCATTCTGCTTCTTAAATTCCTTTACCTTTTTGCGTAAGTAGCCAGTATCTCTTTTTGATTCAAAAGTATCCAGATTTAAAGCCTGCCCGGATGGATTGTCATGCTCGTCCGTTTCAATGATGGGGATGGTGGTGTTTTTGGAAGTGATGACAGTCGTTAAATCAAGTGCTACCTGCTCAGTGGCCTCGGCCCTTGTTTTCAGCGATTGAACCCACACATCTACTTTTTCCCGTTCGTCCGCCGCAATTTTTTGTGACAGGTAATTGGAGTAAAAAACTGTGCCTGAAACGATTGCAATGGCCACAATTGCCAATGCAGAGCGCCAGTTAAAAAATTGAGTAATCATTATATCAAATGTAATTTAAGAAATAAGAAATGCGCAAAAAGAAATGGAGTATGTTTGTGAAAATTGTAATTAAAGCTAAATAGTAGTAATAAAGATGAACGGATTGCGACGCAACGATGCTGATGCACTTGATATGGCTGGTATTAAAAACGCACCTCTTGTATCCATTGTTATTTTAAACTGGAATGGCAAAAAATTACTGCAAAAATTCCTTCCTTTTGTATTGGCTTCCACCTACTTAAATAAGCGAATAATTATTGCAGATAATGCGTCTACAGATGATTCGGTTGCTTTTTCAAAAGCGCATTTTCCCGAGGTAGAAATTCTTGTAAATGTTAGTAACGAAGGCTTTGCGAAAGGATACAACACAGCGTTGAAGCAGGTGCAAAGCGACTATTATATTTTATTGAACAATGATGTGGAAGTAACGCCGGGTTGGATAGAGCCAGTGATTGCATTAATGGAAAGCGATGTAAACATTGCAGCCTGCCAGCCCAAAATAATGTGTTATAGAAACCGGGACGATTTTGAATTTGCCGGAGCCTGTGGCGGTTGGATGGATAATCTGGGCTACCCTTTTGCACGGGGCCGGATATTTGATGTGCTGGAAAAAGATCGGGGGCAATACGATACTGCGGAGCCATGTTTTTGGGCGAGTGGAGCCGCTCTGTTTGTAAAAGCAGCAAGTTATCATGCGGTGGGTGGACTGGATGAATTCTTTTTTGCCCATCAGGAAGAAATTGATTTTTGCTGGCGATTGCAGTTGGCGGGTTATAAAGTGTATGTGCAACCGGCTTCGGTAGTGTACCATATTGGTGGTGGCACTTTGGCCAAAGAAAATAGCCTGAAAACTTTCCTGAATTTTAGAAATAACCTGGTGATGCTGGTAAAAAATATGCCCGTTTCAAAGGCTTTTTTTACCATTGCAGGCAGAATGATATTGGATGGGATAGCGGCTTTTAAAAGCCTGCTAAATGGTAGCGGCGGATTTTTTTTAGCAATTTTAAAAGCGCATTTACATTTTTATAAGTGGTTGTTGTCCAATAAAAAGCAAAATATTTTTCCTGCAAACCGCACGGCCAAACTAAGCGGCTGGTATGGATCTTCGCTGGTTTGGCAACACTTTGTAAAAGGCAAAAAAAAGTTTTCTGAAATTGTTAAGCGCAAATAATTTTTTTTGCGCCACTTTACTTATTTTTGCCCTCGCAAATATCAAATTATGGAATACGAAGTAATAGACAATAAACATAAAGATTTCGCTCACAACTGGGTATCATCGTCACGTTTTCTTTGGTTTTGCCAGATCTTTTTGGTGGTAGCTTTTATTTTAGGTGGATGCATGGGTATGTATAGTCACCGTTACAAAGGGAAGCCTGAAGTGATTGTTCCCGAAAACACTTTGTACAATCCGCAATACAAATAAAAATTTTGTAGTGTCGAAACAAACCCTATTTTTGCACTCCGAAAAACAAAATAAGTTCTTAACAATAATGCGAAAGTAGCTCATTTGGTAGAGCACGACCTTGCCAAGGTCGGGGTGGCCGGTTCGAGCCCGGTCTTTCGCTCACAGTTTTAAAGCAGATAGCTTTTGTTATCTGCTTTTTTTTTCTACCTCCGGTATTGATACCGGAAATGTTGCACTCGGGTGGTGGAACTGGTAGACACGTCCCGATAAATATCGGGATTCGCTGTAAGTAGATTGTTATTGATTTAAAAATTAGTTTAAAATATTAAATGTGTTTACTTGGGTGGTGGAACTGGTAGACACGTACCGATAAATATCGGGATTCGCTGTAAGTAGATTGTTATTGATTTAAAAATTAGTTTAAAATATTAAATGTGTTTACTCGGGTGGTGGAACTGGTAGACACGCAGGACTTAAAATCCTGTTCGCTGTAAGGCGAGTGTGGGTTCAACTCCCATCCCGAGTACTTTTAAGAGCTTGTTAGTTATAACAGGCTTTTTTTATTTGATGAATTTATAACAGGCAA
>JBGSMI010000437.1:0-23160 GCA_041740215.1 Ferruginibacter sp. | reverse complement strand
TTTATTTCGCTCAGGCAACTTCCATTTTTGTTCAATGAAAACAACATTGCTATCTGTGATCCGATGTATCCAAAACCATCGGATCACAAAAGACAGCCTGTAAATCTGCATCAAAAGTCTGTCAGCTTCTACTTGACAATTCATTTTTTCAACGCAATTTATCTCAATTAAAAAATTAACGGTTGAAAGAAAAATACCCTTTGCTACGTTTCCCGAAACAGAAAAATTTTCCAATGCCATAAATGTCAGGAAACAATTTATAGACAATATCAAAATGATTGTGTGCAGGGCAGTAACAGCCATGTATACTATGATAAAAATCCGTTAAGCCATCCGGATGAAGGCCGCAAATTATTACAAATGTTTATGCCTCCGATGCCGACATCATTCCTGATTACCCAAATAAAACGCTTACTGTAAAATTGCTAACCTTAAGTATAGGAAGGATGATAAAGTGGCCAGGTATCTTTGTGAAAAATTAAATGAAGTAAAAATTGAATTCCCTGCATCAGATTTGAAAATTATTTACCAGATGGTATCTTCTTAAAATCCGGTGAAGTCCGGTGTTCTTAATTCCTTAACACATACCAATTCGTTTACAGAATTGTTTGTAATTGGCTCAATCAAATTGGATTTTCTAACTATAATTATATTATATATTGATTATCAACATTTTACCTAACTGTATTTACAAAGCACCCCTAACTCTGTTACAAATATTTAGCAAAACACCCCTAACTTTGTTACAAATATATGCTAAAACACCCCTAACTTTGTTACATGTTTCAAAGAGGGGTATTAAATAATTTAACAAAATGGGCTGAAAAAGCAGATAGAAAACCGCTTGTGTTAAGGGGTGCAAGGCAGGTTGGAAAAACCACTTTGGTAGGCTTATTTGCCAAAAACTTTAAGCAATACCTCTACTTCAATTTAGAGTTGGCAGCAGATAGAAAACCTTTTGAAGATTTTACCACTATTGATGTATTGGTGCAAACACTTTTTTACGAAAAAAATTTAGCGTATGCTGAAAAAGAATCCACTTTAATTTTTATTGATGAAATACACTCACTGCCGGAAGCGCTGCAAATACTACGTTATCTTTACGAACAGCAACCAGGCATACCCGTTATAGCAGCAGGCTCATTACTGGAAACACTTTTTAATGCCAACATCAGTTTTCCGGTGGGCCGGGTAGAATACCTGGTAGTACGGCCGGTATCTTTTATAGAATTTTTAGCTGCCATTGGCGAAACTACTGCCTTGCAGCAATTGCACACCATACCGCTCAATGATTTTGCGTATAATAAATTGTTGGCATTGTTTCATACCTACGCCATTTTAGGTGGTATGCCCGAAGTGGTAAAAAATTATGCAGCCACCAAAGACATTACGGCATTAAAAAATATTTATGAATCGCTGCTCACTTCTTACATAGATGATGTAGAAAAATATGCCGGCAGCCAGGCACAGGTGCAGCATATACGCCACGCCATACAGGCTTCATATTCACTGGCTGGTAAGCGTATAAAATTTGAAGGTTTTGGCAAATCAAATTATGGCTCCAGAGAAATGGGGGAGGCATTGCGTACGTTGGAAAAAGCCTTGCTGCTGCATTTAATTTATCCTGTTACCGATGTGGTGTTGCCCCTGTTGCCCGATAAAAAAAAATCGCCCCGTTTGCAATTGCTTGATACCGGGCTGATGAATTATTCTATCGGCATACAAAAAGAAATACTGGGCAGCAAAGATTTAAATAACGTGTATGAAGGAACACTTATAGAGCACCTGGTAGGGCAAGAGCTGCTTACGCTGGAACAGGGCAATATTCATGGGCTTCACTTTTGGACAAGAGAGAAAAAAACGGCGATGGCCGAAGTGGATTACATTTATAAATTTGGCACAAAGCTGATACCCATTGAAGTAAAATCCGGTGCCACCGGTACGTTAAAATCGCTGCATATATATATGGATATGGCACCGCACAATATGGCCATTCGTTTTTGTGCAGCCCCTAAAAACATTACTGCCATTACCACCACCGCAGGTACAAAATATTTTTTACTTACGCTGCCATATTTTACCGTGGCTAAAATTGAGGATTACATTATTTGGTTTGAGGAGGAGATAAAAAAGATGTGATGTATTAATTGCTATTCTCCCAAAATAAAAAATGCATCTTTAGATATATCTTACTATTCAGCATCACTGCTACCGCAGCAGCATTACCGTTCCTTTTCCATTCAATAATTTCCCTTCAAAATCTAAACCCTGCCATTGATAAATGTATGCCCCCGGGTTTTGGGCTACCCCTTTATATTTTCCATCCCAACCCACAGCATTTCCGCAGGTTCGCTGTTCATAAATAGCCTGTCCGTAGCGGTTAAAAATTCGGAATTAGGTAAGTGATTGCAGCCCTGCCGAATTGCGGATAGCAATTGAAAATAAGTTATACATAAATATTGAATCGCTGCAGCCGGGACAGCAGACTATGGAGGCTTTGCTGGAAGAGCTTAATTTTCCGCTGTTGCTTATAAAGTAAGTCTTCAAAAACGAGGATGACTCAGTCGGCGAGTCGTATCTGGCGTGCTGTCTTTGATCCATTGTATCCCAAACAATCAGATCACAAATGACAGCTTGTAAATCTGCATCAAAAGTCTGTGAGCTTCTAATTGACAATTCATTTTTTCAACGCAATTAATCTCAAATAAAAAAAAGGAAATTTAAAACTTTACTCAAAATAACAATTCAATTATTCGCCTGGGCAAACAAATAAATTGCAGTCGTTAAAGTAAAGTAGTGTCCATATAAATACTTCAATAAAATTATAAACATATATTATCGGTTGTTTTCTAAAAAAAATATGAAAATCAGGTAGCTTCGCAATGCAAGTGCTAATCTTGCTGCCACACTAAGAATCACCATTCTCTTTAAAAATTCAGCTACCATGAAAATATTTTTCGCTATCCTCTTATTGACACTTTCCTTTACACAGATATATGGTCAGACGCAAAGAAAGCTTTCTACCTATTTTTTGACACAATACACCAAAACCATTGATGATTTAACCAAGGGTAACAATCCCTGGGGAATGGGACTTGGGCTGCAGACCTTTCTAAATAATAAAACAAAATTCAAACCAACGATTGAACTGACTGGGGATATTTATCTTGAAGACGACAAGGTGTTCCGAACAGATTCTACCGGAACAGGATTCAATGATGTTCAAGGAATGACAAATCTTTTTATTGGATCCTCTTTCAATCCTACAAAAAAAATATATGTTTCGTTTGTTGCTGGTCCCAGCTTCTTAGGCGGCCAAACCTTATTCGGCATAAAACCTTCCCTTGGTTTTTATTTTTCAAATAAACAAAAGCTGACTGGCAAAATTTCCTATATCAATGTTTTTAACCGTGGCAAAATAATAAAGGAAGATTTCACTTCTTGGAGTATATCGCTTGGTGTAAAAATATTTTGATATGTTACTTCGTTTATTTGTGTCAGCTTTCATGGGATTGTGCCAGTTCTCTAAATACAAAATAAACTACCTCAATTACAGCAGTAAAAAAAAAGCCCTATGCAGCAACATCTCCAACAGAAGTAAACCATTCTTTCTACTACCGTTCTTTCAGTCTATCCATACAATTTTTATCTTCCGATCCAAGGCGATAGATGCCATTAAATGAAAAAGGAAATCGGCCACATGCGCCCGGCTACTAACCTTCGATAAGCTGTTAATTAAGTAGAAAAAAATTGCTATGTTTATAATATGATCGAAAGTTATAACCAGGGTTAATCCAATCACCTGGCCTGAGATAGAAAATAACCGAATGGATGACGGTACAACAATTCAACCCATTACATTATGCCATCGCAACATAACAAGCAATTGCCAGCGGATCAACGCAATGAATTGCTCAACACCTTAAAAGGCCGTTTTGATAAAAACACAAAACGTCATAAAACCATTGAATGGAAAACCATACAAGCAAAACTGGAAGCCAATCCGGAGAAACTATGGTCACTTAATGAAATGGAAAATACTGGTGGTGAACCGGATGTTGTATTGCTAACATTTATCGGCGAAAATAAAAAGCAGGACGAACATATTTTCTATGATTGTTCTGCGGAAAGTCCCAAAGGCCGTAGAAATATTTGTTACGATCGTACAGCGCTGGAATCGAGGAGAGAATTTAAACCCGCAAACAATGCCATGGATATGGCGGCTGCTATGGGCATTGAAATCCTAACGGAAGCACAATACCGGGCATTGCAGCTATTGGAAGATTTTGATTCTAAAACGTCTAGCTGGATTCAAACACCACCTGAGATCAGAAAACTTGGGGGCGCCTTATTTTGCGACAAACGCTACAATACCGTCTTTGTGTATCATAACGGTGCAGAATCTTATTATGCTGGCAGGGGTTTTCGCGGCTGGCTGAAGGTTTGAATACATTTCACCAACCCACAAAAAAGATTTATTACTCCTCATCCATCTCCAGCAATAAATTGGCAATCAAAGCTGTCCACCCGGTTTGGTGAGATGCACCTAATCCCTGGCCGGTATCGCCATGAAAAAATTCGTAGAACAGGTGATGTTCTTTAAAATGTTCGTTAGCCCATTCAGGTTCTTTAGGGTCGTGATACTGAAAAGTACCGGTATCATTTCTTTCAAATATTTTCAACAATCTTTTGGTCAACTGGTTGGAAATCTGTTTGAGGTTTAATTTAATGCCGGAGCCTGCCGGAATTTCGTAGGTGTAACTATCTCCATAATATTGATAGTATTTTCTAAGCGAATGAATGATCAAATAATTTAACGGAAACCAGATGGGGCCACGCCAGTTGGAATTGCCGCCAAACATGGAGCTGGAGCTCTCACCCGGTTCATATTGTATGCTATAATTGTGGCCCTGATAGCCGAATACATAAGGCTTTTCCTGATGTATTTTCGACAAGGAGCGAATGCCATAATCAGATAAAAACTCGGCTTCATCCAGCAACCTTTTTAACAGGTGTTCCAGCCTGTCGCCAATCATGATGGCGAATAAAAAATTACCCTCTTTATTCTTTACTTCTATATCTGAAATAATTCGGGTTAGGTCGGGCCGGGTAAGTTTGATTACCTGCAGGCGGGTATTGAATTGCCGTAACTTTTCAAAGATATCCTTGTGCATAATTTCAACGGCCAGTAAAGGAATGATGCCCACCAATGAGCGAATCCGTAAACGCTGACTGGTTCCATTGTCGAACTGAACCGCATCATAGTAAAAAGAGTCCTGTTCATCCCACAAGGAAATGTCTTTCTTACCAATGTGATGCATTGCCCATCCGATATTTAAAAAGTGTCGAAAAAACTTGGCAGCAGATTCTTCGTAAGCATGATTGTGCTCCGCCAGCTCCAGCGACATACGCAACATATTGATGGCATACATCGCCATCCAACTAGTGGCATCGGCCTGCTGCAGTGTCTTAATACCAGGCGGCATATGGTTTCTGTCGAACACACCAATATTATCCAAACCGAGAAAACCGCCTTCAAAAATATCTGTTCCATTACTATCCTTTTGGTTTACCCACCAGGTAAAATTCATCAGCAATTTCTGAAAAGCTCTCTCCAAAAAATCCCAGTCGGGTACGCCGGTTTTTTTCTTATCTGCTTCGTACACATACCAAACACCCCAGGCATGCACGGGAGGATTTACATCACTAAAATTCCATTCATAGGCCGGAATTTGTCCGTTGGGATGCATATAATATTCTCTTAGCACCACCAACAATTGATGCTTTGCAAAGTCAGGATCGGTATGTACAAAACTGGCTGCATGAAAGGCAAGATCCCAGGCCGCAAACCAGGGATACTCCCATTTATCCGGCATGGAAATAATATTGCGGCAAGTAAGGTGCTGCCAGTCGTGATTTCGTTTGAAGTTGCGGTGAGGCGATGTTTCGTTCGGTTCGCCAAACAGCCATTTGTACACATCCAGGTAATAAAACTGTTTGGTCCACTGGAGGCCACTCAGCGCACTTCGCAGTAATTGTTTATGCTCCGGCACCAAATGTTTTGGAGTTAACTGTTCATAATAATCGTTGGCATCTTGCTGGCGCTGGATGAAAATTTCGTCAAAGTCAACCCAAGGATCTGCAATTGGGATATTGCTTAATCTTACCTTAAAAACGGCTGATGCACCTGGCTCAATTTTTTGTTGTAACCATATAGCAGCCTTGGTTCCCTGCTTTTGCGGATTAACCGTATGCTCGTGATTAACTACATAATTGTTGATGCCATCCTTTACAAAAGCTGTATCATTCGGCCGGTGGTACATCCGCTGGTTATTGGTTTCATTCTCACAGAACAGTTGTTCCCCACCCTCGTGATAGAGAAAAAAACTTCCGTTTCGTGCAGAAGTTGTTTGCAGGCAATTAGGTGAAACGGAAATAATTTCAGGCTTTGTAAAACGGGGATTGTGGTTCCAGAAATTGCGAAACCAACAATGCGGCAACACATGAATATTGGCGGATTCAGGACCGCGGTTATATACGGTTATCTTCATTAGAATATCATTCATCTGATCTTTTGCATAGTCAATGTAGCAATCAAAATACCGATCGTCTTTAAATATTCCGGTATCAAGCAATTCAAATTCCGGACTTAAACGGTCCCGCTTATTTTTGTTGACCAGTTCCAGATAAGGGAAAGCTGCCTGTGGATATTTGTATAAAAATTTACTGTAAGAATGAGTGGGCGTTGAGTCAAGATGAAAATACAATTCCTTTACATCTTCGCCGTGATTGCCTTCACCGTTTGTCAATCCAAAAAGCCGTTCTTTTAAAATAGAATCCTTTCCATTCCAAAAAGCAGGTGCCAGACACAAAATCTGATCGGCATCACAAAAACCAGCAATGCCATCCTCGCCCCAGCGATAGGCATAACTTCTAGCAAGATCATGATTGATATAATTCCAGGTATTCCCATTTTGACTGTAATCCTCCCGTACAGTTCCCCACTGGCGATCGGAAAGATAGGGGCCCCATTTTTTCCAGTTTTTATTATTGTTTGATCGTGCCAGCCGATCATTTTCGATATTTCCCAATATTTTATATTTAATTATTTTGAACTATTTCAGTCTCTCGTTTACTTTCAATAAAAATATATCATTCAGCTATTAAAAAAAATATATTGTTTATGATAATATAAATTAAATGCGTAGCAGTGGATCTTTTATCCGGGTAATTGTGGTCTTTTATTCTCTTTCATCCATCAATAAAACAAGGAAACACAGCAAACAAAAGAAGAGATCGTCGCATTTTCGCCGGCATTTGGTGCATTGTTAAAACCCTATTGAAAGTAATACCCGGAGGCAAAAAAGTCCGTTTTCGTTTATTCCAAATGGCTCTTTAAAACAGAAGTAGGCTCCGGTTAAATTGGGAGACTCTAACTGTGACAATAATTTATAAAGGAAAATCTGCTAGATGTGCTATGTTTATATTTGAGTCAAAAATATACCAGCAACGCTATGATAGACATATACGATTATAAACTTACAACGTTGACCCCAAACGACATTTCTAAAGTTTTATACAATATTCAAAAAATATTTGACTTTAAATTGATCATACTTCTAAATCAACATTCCATGAGTATGAAAATTTACAGTCTTTTATTCTCCCTTATTTTAACTCAACACTGTTTGGCCCAATTCAATCTTACCAATATTGACGAGGAAGCAATCCCCAAAAACATTAAATACACAGGCAACATTGTGCAAGCAGTTCGGTGGATAGACAAGTCAGGTAATAACCTCGTAATCCTCACGACTACCGAAAAATCAAAAACTATAAATGCTCCTGATGACAGTTACTCCGACGGAGCTTTGTATGCATATCATTACATGATTTCGGGAGATAGCACTAGACTGACCTGGAAAACTCATGATTTTGTAAAAGATTGCCCTGTTGATATGTTCCTGAACTTTATTGACAACTCATTTGCTGTGACAGATCTCGATAAAGACGGCGAAGCGGAAGTTTGGATAATGTACAAAGCTTCCTGCCAGGGTGACGTAAGCACGATACCGATGAAAATTATAATGTATCAGGAAAATAAAAAGTTTGCAGTTCGTGGAAAAACAAGGGTGAAAGTTTCAGAAAATGAATACATGGGAGGAGAATTTACTTTCGATGCTGCTTTCAAAAATGCACCCATTAAATTCAGACAATACGCAGAAAAACTTTGGCAGGTATACAAGATAGAAACGTGGGAGCAATAGGCCAGTATTAATGTAAAAATGTTGTTGATTGCTGTTTATAGTGGAATAATGATCAACAGATTTTTCATGCGGCAATTAAATTTTAAATTTAAAACTTTCGAAAATCAGCGATGAGGATTGGAAGCTATTCAAGACTTTTCTTAATTATACAACCAACAAAAAAAAACATTGAAAACTACATTTAATATCATCCTGGTTGTGTTGATCGCATTAATCATTGCCAATATTTTATTTGGACTTTTGCTAGTGAGCAGTGGACACCGTATCCCCGCAGCAACTACAAAGCGTATTTTCAGCTCAATTATAATTTTATTTTTGTTGCTATCAGTCATCTTATTCGCAAAAAAACGCATGCTGCAAAAAAGTAAGCAAGTTTTAGCATGATCATATCAATGAACTCCCACCATCCTTTACAAGGTAAAAAAGCCGCATCCCCTGTCTACTCGTAGGAATTTTTCTACTCAACGTTGTTCACCCTATCTCACAAGATAATATTGATTAATGGCGTTCTTTGTTACGGGTTTATAATATCCAAACAAAAAATGTATATATGAGAAAACTGGTTGCTGTTATTTGCCTTATATTTCTATTTTCCGGCATCGCCCTTTTATTCTGGTACAATCAATGGCAATACAGTTTACCCACACCTATGCCTCAACGATATCATGCGGTAAAACTAAAGGAACACATTGATCTCTCCGGAAAATTTCAGGCTAAAAAAAGCGGACCGGTATTCCTCCATTTCTTTAATCCGGATTGCCCCTGTTCAAAATTTAATATGCCGCATTTTAAATTGCTTGCAAAGAAATATGGTGATAAAATGAATTTTGCTGTAGTGGTAATTACAAAAGATAAAAACTATACCCCCAAATATATCCGGGAAAAATTTGATTTAAATGTGCCCGTTTTATTGGACAGTTCTTTAGCTGCCGCCTGCGGTGTTTACTCTACTCCACAGGCAGTTTTGCTGGACGAGCGCAGCACACTTTATTACAGGGGAAACTACAACAGAAGCCGATACTGTACCGATAAGAAAACCTACTACGCACAAATGGCCATTGATTCATTACTGGCATACCAGCAGCAACCTGTCTTTAACAAACATGCATTGATAGCTTATGGTTGTTCGCTGCCAAACTGCAAAAAATAATCATCCCCTTTTTTAAGTACCGATCAATGTATACCATGAAAAACATAACTGAAGCAGATCAATTGTACCCAGACGTTTATGAGCTGAATCTTAAACAACGGTCGGACAGGCTGATGAATTATTTCCTGCTCAGTTTTTTTATTACGGGCTTACTCATTGCTCCTATTTACAGCACCTGGACAATGGCAATTGGTGCAGGAGGATGCAGTCTGCTGGCATACTATCTTGCAAAAGCGTTGCTACCCAATTCGGATATCTACCAGTATGTTTTAGGATTGGTATTTGGCATTTTTATGGCCCAGTTTATTTTCCAAATGCATGGCATGTTTGAGATGCATTTTTTTGCATTTATCGCCAGCGCTATTTTAATTACGTATCAAAACTGGAAGCTGCAAATACCACTGATGCTATTTGTATTAATCCACCATGCAGGCCTGGGCTATCTGCAAAATATGGGCGTAGAAGGCGTTTATTTCACCCAGTTAGATTCGATGGAACTGCAAACTTTTATCATTCATATCCTATTGGCTGCTGTTATATTTTTCACCTGCGGCTTATGGGCCTACCAATTAAAAAAATACAGCAAAATACAAATCACCCAGATACAGCAAATGGCGCAGATGGAGAGAACGGCGCAGCTTTACAAAGAAAGGGAGATGAATGAAGTGGCATTAAAAGAAGCATGGCAAAAAGCAGAGAAAGCAAGACAGGAAGCGGATGCAGCAAATAAAGCTAAAAGCGTTTTTCTTGCTACCATGAGCCACGAAATTCGCACCCCGATGAATGGTGTGATTGGTATGGCCTCTCTGCTAACTGAAACAGAATTGAGCAATGAGCAACGGGAATATGCAAAAACCATTACAACCTGCGGAGAGGCGCTACTCACCGTGATCAATGATATTCTTGATTTTTCTAAAATAGAATCAGGCAATATGGAACTGGAAGCCAATGACTTTGATTTGCGAATTTGTATTGAAGAAGTATTGGATATTTTTGCCGGTAAGGCTGGCCAATCAGGACTGGACCTTGTGTATGAAATAGACCATAACGTACCTGCGCAAATCATTGGCGATAGTATGAGGCTGCGCCAGGTGCTGGTAAACCTGGTGAGCAATGCCATCAAGTTTACAGAGCAGGGCGAAATATTTTTAGGCGTGCATTTAATCAACACAAAAAAAGACGGACAGGTAGAACTAAGTTTTGAAGTAAGGGATAGCGGCATCGGTATTGCCCCTGATAAAATTGATCGCCTGTTTAAGGCCTTCTCGCAGGTAGATTCTTCTACCACCCGCAAATATGGTGGCACTGGTCTGGGGTTGATTATCTGCGACAAACTAATTGGATTAATGGGCGGACATATCAAAGTTGAAAGTAAAGAGCGGATAGGCACAACGTTTACGTTTACCATCCTTTCAACCATCAGTTCCAAATCTCTTCGCACTTATGTCACCAATCATTTGATCGGGATGGAGGGCAAGCAAATACTGGTGGTGGATGATAATTTCACCAATCGCTGCATCCTTAAAAATCAGTTGAAATTATGGAACCTGCTGCCAACCCTGGCCAGTAGCGCAGCAGAAGCTTTGGAGATAATGGCCAGGGGAATGCACTTTGATTTGCTGCTAACGGATATGCAGATGCCAGAGATGGATGGTTGCGAATTGGCTGGTATTGTTAAACAATCATATCCTAAACTGCCCATTATTTTGTTAAGTTCGGTAGGTGATGAAAGCAATAAAAAATACAACGGCCTGTTTAGATCCATCTTAACCAAACCTATCAAACAGGAAATGTTGTGTAAGCTCATTTTGAATGAGCTGAGAGGCAAATCAAAACAGGGATTTGAGGAAATAAAACCTATAGCCCAAAAGCTTTCAGTTGAATTCGCCAGGCAATTTCCGCTTAGGATTTTGCTGGCCGAAGACAATAAAGCCAACCAGCAACTTGCCCTTACTATACTTGGTAAACTCGGCTTTGATGCGACGCTTGCAGTGAATGGACGGGAAGCAATTGAAATGGCCGACACAAATAATTACGACCTGATATTGATGGACATCCAAATGCCGGAAATGGATGGCATAGAGGCGACAAGGGCTATCAGGCTAAGCCTGGAGACACAGCCGATAATTATTGCCATGACCGCCAATGCGATGAATGAAGATAAAGAGGATTGTCTGCAGGCTGGCATGGATGATTTTATTAGTAAACCCGTAAAGCTCGATGATTTGTTGGCCATGCTTACCAAATGGGGAACCGTTGCAAATGAAAACAATGCTGATAATAATATGAATCTTTGTGCCT
Organism: Ferruginibacter sp.; assembly: GCA_041740215.1. GTDB lineage: Bacteria > Bacteroidota > Bacteroidia > Chitinophagales > Chitinophagaceae > Ferruginibacter. The sequence goes on along the minus strand of JBGSMI010000437.1, from coordinate 11,442 downwards.
GATTAGCTGACTAAATTAAACCGTAATGCGCACTCGCAGTTACACCGCAGTAACTCAGGCAATATTTCAAATTGTAGCAATGGGTACCACCCTTCATAACAGACTGAAGTAATGGAAAGCACCATTCTAAAAGGTTAGCAAACCATTTCCCCTTACAAACAGACGATTTGAAATGCACCGCTGAATATTTACCGGCTCATCAAAAAATGTGTTAAGTTTAGGTGGTATTTAAAACCTTTTGAGTAAACACAAAACGTTCGTTTTACATGGATCTACCTATACCCATCCAGACTTCCCATTTATTTCCTTTGTTAGACAAACTGTTGATTGACCTGCTGAGCTCATTAACAGAGCAGGAATGGAACGCACCTACCGTGGCAAAGCGCTGGAATGTGAAGGACGTTTCCGCCCACCTATTGGATGGAAATCTAAGGGCTTTGTCCATTTCAAGAGACGGTTTCTTTGGTGAGCAACCTGCGAATATCAACTCCTATCAGGACCTTGTAAATTTTCTCAATGATTTAAATATGAGCTGGACCAGGGCTACAAAAAGATTGAGTCCTAAGCTGCTGGTATTTCTTTTGGAAGCGACCGGCAGGCAATACACAGCGCATATTGCTTCCCTGGATCCATTTGCCGATGCCATCTTTCCGGTTGCGTGGGCAGGACAGGAAACCTCACCCAACTGGTTTCATATTGCCCGGGAATACACAGAAAAATTTTTGCATCAACAACAAATCAGGGATGCAGTGGGCAGGCCGGAACTTTTAACAACGAAATTATTCTATCCGTTTCTTGATACGTTCATGTATGCCTTTCCGCATACATTTAAAAATGTACCGGCAGACAACGGCACCATCGTATCACTAATTGTAACTACTGAAATTGGTGGACAATGGAACATCGTTAAAACCGACCAGGGCTGGAAATTGAGCACAACAATTGATAGCTCCCCGAAAGCCATTATTAAAATTGATCCGGATACAGCCTGGAAATTATTCTCCAAAAGTATGACGCCGGGTCAGGCACATAAACATGTGGTGATAACAGGCGATTTACCATTAGGGCTACACGCTTTGGAAATAGTAGCTGTAATGGCTTAGTATAAAATATGCCCAATAGAAACCAATCGTCTGACAGCCAAATACAGACACTTGCAAAATATGACAGATAAAACAACCCATACATTCATTAGCTATTCAATTGCGGCAGTTTGGTTGATCAACGGACTTGTTTGTAAGGTTTTGAATCTTGTGCCACGTCATCAACAAATTGTGGCAGAAATTTTAGGCGCCAACTATTCACGGCTTTTCACCATTGCCATCGGATGCTCAGAAATCGTTATGGCCATCTGGATTATCAGTAAGATTAAAACAAAGCTTAATGCAATCGCTCAAATTTCAATTGTTGCTTCAATGAACATACTGGAATTTATACTTAGTCCTCACTTGTTGCTTTGGGGTAGAGCTAACGCTATATTTGCATTTGCCTTTATATTGATTGTGTACTTCAACGAATTTGTACTGAACAAAAAAACCGGGCAACAAACATAATATGCTTTCATTTCTAAAAAATCATCCGTTTGCAGTTGAAGCGTTTTTCGAAAGTTCAACCGTATTGACATTTGCAATTGCAAAAGAACAACTACAGGAACTTATTCCGGAATGTTTAGAATTGGACACATTGAAGGATAAGTGGGCATTTGTTGCCGTGGCGATGGTTGAAACAACCGGATTGAGACCAAAGGGCTTCCCAAAATTTCTTGGCAATGATTTCTTTTTAATTGGCTATCGCATATTTGTCCGCTACACAAACACAGCAGGGAAAAGGCTGAGAGGACTATACATTCTCAAATCGGAAACAGACCAAAAGAAAATGAAATTCCTTGGAAATATTTTTACGCATTACAAATACACCACCACCGACATTACACAAACTGTAAAAAATAAAACGACTACAATACAATCCATACAATCAGCTTTCAAAATAGTAGTTGAAACTACAGATGAAGCAATTTCACTACCGCCGGATTCGCCCTTTGCAGATTGGAAAGAAGCCAGGCGATATGCAGGCCCTTTGCCTTTTACCTTTACTTACAACGCGGCAACCAAAAAAGTACTCATCATTGAAGGTGTTAGAGAAAACTGGATCCCCAATCCAATCCGAATAGCTGAACAGCATGTTTCCTTTCTGAAGGCATTAAACCTAACCGGTGCTATTTTAGCAAACGCATTTGTAATTAAAGACATCCCCTATTTTTGGAAAAAAGGCAAAACAGAACAATGGAAAAAATGAGAAAACCTTTCGAGGGAGTTTGGAATATTATTCGTTTCAATTGGCAATTTTATGTTTGGGCGTTGCTGGCAATATCACTGCTTTTATTGCTAACAAGATTTACCAGTTCAAGTATCGGAGTGTATCTACTTGGATTGGGATCGTTGGTATTTTTACCAATGTCTATTTCATTATGTGTTTCCTTTTATGTTTATGACTTATCAGACCTTTACAAACTTAATTGGATCAATTATTCTACTAAAGATGCACATAGTCTTCTCATAAACATCAATGCAGGTTTTGACGAAACAAGTATTTTATTAAAAGCGAAATTTCCCGAACAGGTACTGGTGGTACTTGATTTTTACGATCCAAAAAAACATACTGAAGTTTCGATAAAAAGAGCAAGAAAAGTCTATCCCCCATTTCCAAATACAAAATCTGTAACCACCACTAACTTACCATTGGCCGATAATTCAGCAGACAAGATCTTCCTGATTTTTGCAGCCCATGAAATTAGAAATGAACAGGAACGGATAAACTTTTTTAAAGAATTAAAGAGAATTGTAAAGCCTGCCGGACAAATTATTGTAACCGAACATTTACGGGATGTCACAAATTTCTTAGCATACAGTATTGGCTTTCTGCATTTTTATTCAAAGGCAACCTGGCTTAAAATTTTTCAATCGGCAGAACTGTCATTAAAGACGGAACAAAAAATAACCCCATTTATTTCAACATTTACGGTAACAAAATATGGAGCTACATCTTAAAGCAATTGGTTACGTTTTAATCTTACTGGCAATTATCCACATAGGTTTTCCAAAAAAATTTAACTGGAAAAAAGAAATGAGCAACATGAGTTTATTGAACAAACAAATGATGTATGTTCACACTTTTTTTATTGCAGTTGTTGTATTGCTTATGGGAATTTTGTGCCTCACTTCTTCAAAAGAATTAATAGAAACCAGCTTAGGAAAGAGAATTTGTTTTGGATTAGGTGTGTTTTGGATGATCAGATTGTTCATCCAGTTTTTTGGCTATTCATCCAAACTTTGGAAAGGCAAGGCTTTTGAGACTACGGTTCACATTTTATTTATTTCCCTGTGGACCTATTTGAGTTTCATATTTTGTAAAATTGCCTCGGCTTAAACGAAGATAACCTGCAGATGAATTGCAGTAAGAAAAAATATCCCTACAATACAGGACACGCACTCATCACTCATCGCACATCCGCTCATTCCTCAAATCAGCCGGTGCTTCTCTGCATACAGGATCACATACGGTTGTAAAAAAACTTCCTTTTCAATTGCTGTCATTTCGGGTTCCCGTTGCAGTTGTCTAAAATTTGGCCAGCCAAAATCATCTACCCATATCAACTCATAATATCTTGCCGGAACAAGAATAGTGCTTACTGCCATTTGCCGTAAATTGTATTTTTCCGCATCGGTAAAATTTTTAGGAGGAAGGCCAGACTCCCTAATGCCGATGAACAATAAGATGTCATCCATGTCCGGTTGTTTACCCAGTCGTTCCATCAAAGTATTTTGCAATTTCAGCCAGCGTTCTTGTATTTCATCTTCGGTGAGCATCGCATAAAAATATAATCACAAAATTAGTCATTAAATTCCACCCTCATTTTTTAGAAATGAGTTTTACCACCCGCATCCAGCATCCAGCATCCAGTATCTTGTATCCAGTATCCAGCATCCAGTATCCAGCATCCATCCCCTACCTCAACACTTCTACCACCTTATTCACCACTTCTTTGTCAGTCGCAATCCGCAACTGGTATTTGCCATTGGCAATGTTATTCAACTCCATTGATTCGGTTGCCTGAGCTGAAATGAGTTTTATAAATCTCACTATTTTCCCATCCATTGCTATCAAACTAATGGCGATTGGTTTGCCAATCATATTGCCTTTTAGACCAATGTTCACAAGATTTTTTGCCGGATTTGGATACACTGTTACAAGGGCAGTTTTACCAAATTTTACACTACGAATTTCACTCACACTTGCTTTACCATCTTTATCCACCGTTTTAAGCCGGTAATAAACCAGGCCAGTTGCTGGCGACTGGTGCAACATGCTGTAGTAGCGGCTATTGGTAGCGGCAATACTGAAAATCGTAATAAAATTCCGGTCATTGGTACTGTATTGAACCTCATAGTGGGCTACATTTTTTTCCTCGCTGATCAGCCAGTTTAACTTAACATAATTACCTTGTTGAAATGCGGTGAAGCTTTCTAATTTTACCGGCAATACGGTACCCGACATCATACCAATTGGTGCAGCACATAAGCAGGCCGGTGCAGCATTGGTGAGGGTATCTTGTATGCGAATAAAAAGCGCCGATCCAGCAATGCAATCAGCAGGCATTTCCAGCGTAAAATTACCGGCATAGGGAACCGTTGCCCCAAAGGGTATTGAGCCGGTAGTAAAACTATACAGCATTTTACCTGTACCACTACTACCACAAAATATTTTTACAATATAATTGCCTGCAACTGCATCCAAATTGCCCATGTTAGAAATATCGACTTTATAAGTAATCGTTACAGTGCCGGTTTGTACATCCTGCACGGTTGAAAAATTTGAAGTGATAAGCTGCGGTTTTACAATTTGAAGATTGACTGTATCCCGATGCTTTATTTCTGCAAGCATACAACTACCAAAACTAAGCGGACAATTATAACCGCTCGATCGGTAAAGGTTGCTGATGACCTGGTAGTTAACCGATGTACATCCATTGTCGGCAGCAATAATATCAAATTGAAGTGTTATTTCATTTCCTGTTTTTGCCGGACAACGCACCACTAACTGGTTGTTTGTAAGCGTTGAGCTGGCGATGGTACCAGAGGAGATAGAAAAACTCCCTGGCTTATATTTTAGCTGCGCCGGTAAAGTAAATACCGCACTGTCGCCCAAAAAAGTATTACCATCCGCCGAAGTGATGGTGGCCTTAACAGTAACCGGTGAACTACAGGTAACTTCGCTGCCGCCTACAATTGAAAATGGACCAGACAACGCAGGTACTGCTGCCTGCTGTGCAGTGGCCAGTACAGGGTTGCCTACTACAGTCAGGTTATTGCCAACTGCCGGACCAGTGCAGGGGCGATCGCCAAAAATCTGAAATGTGGGCGAAACACCACTAACAAAAAGACAACTGCTGGCTTTTAGTTTTAACGAAATATAAGCCACCCGTTCGTTATTGGCTGTGGCCGATATCAACCCTTTTAAACCGGTTGCAGGAACAAGGGTATGATTTTCAAGGTTAAACGTATAAGTGTTTCCAATCGGGCTTATAGAAAAAACCTGCGGATTGGTAGCATCCGGATATTCGCAGGTAAACGAATTACCTACCACTTCCATCCCGACGGGTATCAGTACTTTTACGACAGGATTATCCAGGTCGCCATTCTGTGTACTGGTAATCTTAATTTTATAATTAATCTCGTTACATATATCGACTGTTGCATTCGGGGCAGGTTCGGTCACTTTTAGCAACTGTATCTCACTTACAGAAGAAGTTGCTTTCAAAAATATTTCTCTGGCACAACCATTGTCTGCTGTAAGGGCAAAGGCGCCGCAATCCCATCCTGTAAGCACTTTGATACTATCAGTGCCACAATCTGATTTACTGAAATATATTCGGGCTACTACATTACCAGGATTCACCAAACCGGTAATGGCGGTGGGGGCAATATGATAGATATTTTTACCGGTACCATAGGAAGTAGCTGCGGTTAAAACATTCCCCAATGGATATTCTACCCGTAGCACGTCAATTCCATTACCTGCAAGTTTTTCTGTTGCCAGCCATACATATTTGGCAGCATTAAAATTGGCTGCGGTAATTTGAACATCCCAAAAATTATTGGCCTTGGTAGCTGCTTCTACAACGCCGGTATTGTTGGCAATTTGAAGCGCAGGCCGGCTGCTGCCCGAATAGGTAATTGCCTTGGATGCAGTAACGGTATTGATGTAAGCGGCAGGATTTACTTTATTGGGATAGCTGATGAAATGTCCGTATTCCTTTGCGGTTATAGTTAATGAATCGGGCGTATTGCAGCCCGGCCTGAAAATAATGTTCTGATTAAACGAAAGACCTTCAGTTCCAATAAAAGGGAAAGCGGCATTGTTGTAGGCCAGGTTTACATCGTATTTTAAAGAATAGCCGATAGCAGATGAGCCGGTAACCGTTGGCGTTAACATAGAGGAGAAGTTGGCACCAATGCCACTTTTAACGGTATAGTTATAACTACTGGCTGCAGGCCCAACATATGTCCAGCCAGCAGGGATAGAATAAATGACTGAATCGGTTCGTACAATTGGCCGGTATTCGTTGTAAAAATATTGCTTCTGCGTGGTACCGCCCAGCAAATTGGTACTGCTTGAAAATCCACTGGTGATGTCATTACAGGCACTACCGGTAGCACCAGATAAATTCGTGATATTTTGATGGCCAACAATATTACCATTGTACTTAATGATAGAACAGGTAAAACCAGTGGTGCCATTAACCACCACAGCAGCCGGTACCGTTTGTGCAGCATACACTATTTGCACCAGCAACACTTCAACCGGCACATCAAAGCCAACATCTGATACCGTGGTTCTATTGGTAACTGTTACCTGCGGAGGTAAATAAATAAAATCAGCTTGCACAATTACGCTGTCGCCGGATATGTAACCACCTGCAGGAAATGAAGGAGTAAAGTTTACTCCGTTCCAATTTGCACGAAAGCTTTTATTGGCAACAAGTGTAGCAAGAGGTATACCCGAGGCAACATACACATTACTGCCTCTTTTTAGGGTAATGGTTGCTGTGGTGGCCTCCCAGGTGCCCACGCTAAAAATCCATTCGGATAAAACAAAATTCCAGTTGGTAATGGAGGCCGGACTGGTTTGGTTCAATATACCACCCCTATATTCACTGTGCAGCGTATCGCCCGGACGATAACGGTCACGATCTATTTTATTTAAATCTATAACACCGGCAACATCTGGTTTACCATCCTGGTTATTATCGGGTAACCCATAAGAGCTCCGGAAAATACTAAAGGCCCGGGGCGAAACACCTCCCAGAGAACACCCGGTTCCCGGACATAAAACTTCAATCGGTTTTGAAATACACCTTCGGCTGGTAATTCGGTTGGCCAGGGCACAGCTACTATCATTTACCATACTGATTTCTACAGGCAAATTAACGATGCCGCAAGGTGGTCCACCTACAGGCGTGCATATTTTAAAGCTTACCTGGTTATTGATATTGGGATAAAAACGAAAATAAACATCCTGCCCTACCTGCTTTGGAAAACCGGCATGTGGTGCCGTGTTACTGATCATTTCCTTTACATCACTGGCAAGATTCCCAATCGACATACCGACAGGCAAGGTGAGCTTTAACTCAGCATACCGGCTGGCACTATTGGCTCCTGTTACACGCCCTAAAGCGGCCGTAAAATCTACCAGGTAATTGAAACAGTCACCGGCAACAACCTGGGCTGGCAATTGTATTGTTTGCCCGGTTACCTGATTGAAAACACCATAAGGTATGGTTTGTGCCGTACCAGTGGTACGTTGGATTTCACATTCATTATCATATTCCAGTTTGATGCCTGGATTACTTCCACCAAAGCCATCATCGCAAACACCGCCGTTACAATTAAACATATTCCATTTAACTACCAAACTACCAGAAGTGGGTATAACAAAACCAGCAGGCATAGTGATTAAGCACTGGGCAGGTTGGCCAATAATACAGGCGGGCGAACTTACTGCTTTTACCAACCGCCATGAAGGACTGGTAGATACAAAAATACCTGAAGGGTGTACCCCGTTTACCAAAATTGAAGCCGTATCAATCGCCAGCGAAGCCTGATTTTGAAAACTGTTGCCGGAAAAGTTAGCGATGAAAAATTTAATATTGGCGGCAGGACCGTTTCCGGTGTTGTTAACAGTAGCAGTAAAACCAGCATAAGGACTGCCTGAGCAAAAAGGTATAGCTGTAGGGTTTGAAGTAACCACTGCTGTGAGAAGGGGAATGGTATTTAAAACGGTGAGATTGCCCGTGGTTGTACCAGTTTGGCAAAGTAGCGTGGCACTGTTGCCCCAGCTTGCCTTGTAAATGGTAGGCACCTGGGTACACCCTGTTACGGTTACGGGTTGAGAAACGTTTAAAGCCGGATCGCTGTCACATAGGCCTCCCGCCATGGCGGGTGTACCAAATATTTTATACAGTTTTTTAGTAGCTGTCGATAGCTGTGCATCCGGTGAAAAGCTTTGCCCGTCTACTGTGATGCTGCCATTTGGTACCAGGCCGGACGTACTATAATCAATCTCAAAAAAAACGGTATCTACACAACCCTGCCCTGTATTTCTAAAGGAAAAAGTGCGAATGATATTGCTTCCCAGTTGCACATTGGTGATGGATGCAGGCTGAGCAACGGTGAGTGTGGCATAGCGCAAACTATAAGTATTGAGCAACGGGGCATTTTCGGTAACGCCATCTACTTTTACTACATCTTTAAAAACTCCACCCCCCAAAGCATAGATTCTGGCTGCACAATCGGCCCGGCGCTTTATGGTAAATGTAAACGAATTAGAGGCACCCGTAATGGTAAAAACCGGCACACTAGTCGTTCCGGCTTGGGATGCAGTTCCGCTTCCGGTGGTAAATGTGAAGGAGCCTGGAACGTAGTAAACACCGGTAGGAAACGTAATCGTAACAACCGGATTTGAGGAAGCTCCTGCTACCTGCACTGTCAAAAGGGTTGAATCGAAACTTACTGATATTGGTTTTGCCGATACCGGGTAACTGATGCTTTGTGATTGTAGCCGTGCCGCAGCCAATAAGCAAATTGCTAAGATGGCAACAAATAAATACCTGTATTTCATGGAATGCATTTTAGATCTGGTGATGAACCTGCTGAATCTGTACATTTACTCCCTCAGTCATTTGTAAAAATGACAGAAATAGAGCACTTGTTTAGTTTCAACGAGCGTTTTCTTTATTTATTTGATTACCGTTTCAAATAAAAAACACTCGTCCATCACTTCCGTTGCATAAGAAGGTGCTTCTGCTTAACTGAGCGGCAAAGTAAGGTGATTACCACCTCTTGTTTCCCCTGCAATACTAGTGTTGTAGTTCCGCTAAATCCATATAAATAAAATCAGTTGTCTTTAATTGCTAGCTGTCTTTTACCCTGCCAGTTCATGATATCGTTCAAAAAAGGTTTAGTAATTTGTTCCACTTCATCATTGGAAATATTGAGGGCCGCAGAATTTGTAACCAGTTGAAGCCATGGTTTTGGCCCATCAAAATTATAACTGCCAAAAACGATTACCGGCGTACCTTGTAACGTTACATTCTGATCATCTTTCAACACCCACTCATCGGCCCATTTATATAAATCACGGGCATCATTTTCCTGTAGCCGCAGGCAGGAATGAGAAGCAGGATACCCGGGTAAACCGTATTGATGCCAGCCTACTCCCAGCTTATTTTCAATGTTTACATTCCAAAGCAGCTCCCACTCATCATTGAACGTACTGTTGGTTTTCTCGGCCTTCCAGTTGGCAAAAAAAAGGCCTGTTGGTGTAGGATCTTTCTTGCGACCCATATTAACAGGGCCTGTGTAAACCAGCTCGCCATTTTCGTAGGCCGCAAATGCCTGTGCAGGATAAGAAAAGAAAATAATTTTATCAATCTGCTTTATAGCAGGAACACTCAATGGGAAAGGAAGGTAGTATTCAATATCGCCAGACAAATCATTGGGCACAATCACCGAATCCATTTTGGAAAAATTTTCAGCATCCGTCCGGTTTACAGCCATCACAATATTCTTCATACCAGCGTTGCCGCTACTGTCGTTTTGTGCAAGCCACTGTTTTACACGGGCTACATGAAACCCTTTAGCGGGGGCTGGATTGCGTTGCTTTACTTTTACTACTTTTTCTTTTAAAGACAGGTCACTGTTTGAATCTGGTTCGTTGCAGGAAGAAAACAGCACCAGAATTACCCAAATTAAAATCAGCACGTTGCTTTTCATATTGTTGAATATTTAGTATAAAAATATGGTGTATAAATAATTACGCAAGCTTGGACCAGAGGTATTTTTTATACCGACCCTCCACCTGAAAAAAAGGTGATTCCAAGTTTTGTAAACATGAAAAAAACGTTCCGGTTTCCCAAAACGTTTTTCAATTTAATCGATATTATTTATTCTTTTGAGGCTGCATTCTCGCTCACTTTAGCACCGCCTCTGTGCGTAGCCACAATAGAAGCAAATCTTATTTTAAGACCGGCTATTTTCCTATTGTCGCTACCTGCCAAATCTTTTTCTACTTCGTTTTTCCGGGTGTCCAGTGCTTCATATAGCACCTTTATTTCATCCCAATCTTCTCTGGTATAAATCTTTTTATTGTCTGCAACTTTATCTACAAAGTTTTGATAAACAGATAAAATGTTCTGACCGTTTACAAAACCAAACTGCATATCATTGCCAACTTTGCCTTCACCAAATAAACCTGCTCTTAAAAGTTGCCGGTAGTCAGGTATTTTTGCTGCTTCGTCCCGTTGTTTTATTTTAGCAGCATAAGTGTCTTTTAACTCAGCATACTTTATTTTACTGGCTTCTGCCTTTTCCTTATCTGCTGCTTCCAATGTTGCCAGTTTGCTTTCAGCCTTCATGGCTCTTTCCTGATAAGCATTGTCAATTGCCGTCCAGTTTTCCTGCGTGTACACTGGTGTAAGTGTTGCAACAGAATCTACATATCGGGTTAAATTATCAGCATCCTGTTTTGCTTCTTTACTGGCAGAATCATTACAAGCAATAAAACCACTTATACCAATCGCAGTACTGAGTACTAAATAAATTTTTCGCATATTATATGTTTTAAGTTGCCCTCATCGGCCAATATCCATGCCGCTAAATAATAAAGGATGACGATGGCAGCACAATTAGGAGATAAGTAGCTAATGCGCAGGTGGATGATGCTTATCTATACCGGATTCCAGCTTATAACTTGTATAATTGCTTCGGTTTATTGTATAGTTCACAGATTAGTTTTTCTCAAATACGTATGACCCAATTTGGCGGTTTTTGGATGTCAGTTACTTTATTCTGATTCAAAAATTCCTGTTTTCCATCAACACCTGGT
>JBGSMI010000429.1:0-11544 GCA_041740215.1 Ferruginibacter sp. | reverse complement strand
ACGGAAAACCCATTATTGATTGGCAATACAAAACGAACATCACCGGAAAATTGCTGATTGAAATTGGCGACTATCTCATTGATGAAGTCCGAGACAAATACAATGTAGACTTATCTTTCAAGGACATGGATAAAATTGCAGATGAATGTATTGAAGTAGCTAAAATCCGTTACAAATAATGACAGCAGCGATACAATTTGGAAGCAGAACAATTGGTTTTCGTTTGGAGTATTCAGACAGGAAATCGCTTGGCATTACAGTAACTCCCGAAATGGAAGTATTGGTAAAAGCGCCGACAGGCACTTCAATAGAAAAAGAAAAAGAAAAAATCAGAAAGAAAGCTCCCTGGATAATTAAACAACAAAGCTTCTTTCTTTCCTTTCAACCAAAGACACCGGCACGAAGATTTGTTGGAGGGGAAACACATTTGTATCTAGGCAGACAATACCGATTAAAAATCATACAGAGTAAAATTGAATCAGTAAAACTTAAAGGACAATTTATTGAAGTAGAAACTACTGATAAAGTCAAAGTAAAGCAATTAGTCAATGATTGGTATTTGACGAATGCAAAAACAAAGTTCCATTTAATAGCACAACCACTTATCAACAAGTTTAAAAAACATAAAGTTGAACCGAGTTCAATTGTTCTGAGAGAAATGCCAACCCGTTGGGGAAGTTGCACACCAAAAGGTAAGATCATTTTAAATCCTGAATTGATTAAAGCCCCAAAAGGTTGTATTGAATATGTAATCATTCACGAACTCTGTCATTTAATTCATCACGACCACACCCAAAAGTTTATTGACCTGCAAACAAAAGAAATGAAGGATTGGGAAAAATGGAAAATGAAATTGGAGAAATTATTGGCATAGGAATTCGACACACGTGAAAACCCGAAGCCGACTCGATAACAATTGGACTGGAACGGCAAACACCCAAGGTGAAAGTGGGGGAAAGATGACACTGAAAAGGGCAAGCCGCCCCACACACCTGCAAACTGAAGCCATCGCACAATATAAAAAGCCAGTAAATTTAAAAGCAAATGCTACTAATCTTACTGGCTTGTCCTAAGTTCTCCGCCGCGGCGGAAAAAGTTACTTAATTATCCCAACACCGCTTCGTGCGTAATATTGGTATTTAATAATTTTGAAATGGGGCAATTGGCTTTTGCATCTTCCACCGCAGTTTCAAATTGCTCCTGGCTGATGCCGGGTATTTTTGCACTGATAATTAAATGCGATTCGGTGATGGCGCCTGCAGCAGGATCCAAGGTGATTTCGCATTTGGTGTTGATTTCATCTGCTGTAAAACCTGCAGCACCCAATACAAAACTCAGTTTCATACTAAAGCAGCCTGCGTGGGCGGCGGCTACCAATTCTTCGGGGTTGGTTCCTATGCCGTCGGCAAAGCGGGTATTGAATGAATACTGCGACTGATTTAGTACGGTGCTTTGAGTTGTAAGGTTTCCGGTACCTTCTTTACCTGTTCCGTTCCAAACGGCTGTTGCATTACGTTTCATGATTGTTATTTTTATTGTTTGGTGAAATATGTTTCATTAAACCCAACCATTATTTTGTCATTCATTTCTATCACAGGTCTTTTAATAATGCTCGGAAATTCTATCATCAATTTGATGGCCATCTTTTCGCTGGTAACCAACTGCTGGTCGGTCGGCGATAAGCTTCTCCAGGTAGTACTTTTTTTATTCAACAATACTTCCCAGCCAACTTCTTTGCACCAATGGCTTAGCTTTTCTTTTTTAATGCCTTGCTTTTTATAATCGTGAAATTCAACCGGTATATTTCTTTTCTTATACCAATCGAGCGTTTTTTTAATGTTGTCACAATTGGGTATGCCGTAAACAATAATCGTGTTCATATTAAAATTCTGGTATTACTGGTTTTGTTTTCATAATCGATTCTATTTTCTCCATCACCTCCGGTGTTAAAATGGATACCACTTCCAGTGCCTTAAGATTATCCAGCAACTGCTGCTTTTTGGTAGCCCCTAAAATGGCCGTGCTTACATGGGGATTTTGAATGCACCAGGCAATGCTGAGAGATGCGGTAGATACGCCTAGCTTAGTTGCAAATTCTGATAGCTTTTTTACTTTCTTGATCCGGTCGTCTGCTACCCATTTGTCTTTCAGCCAGTCGAAGCCTTCCAGTGCAAAACGACTGCCCTTGGGAATGCCATCATTGTACTTTCCTGTTAAAAGCCCGGAAGCCAGCGGACTCCAGATGGTGGTGCCCAATCCTACATTTTTATAAATCTCCGAAAATTCGTTTTCAATTTTATTCCTTTCAAATAAATTGTATTGCGATTGCTCCATGGTGGGGCCAATCAACCTGAATTTTTCTGCAATCCGATGCGCCTCCATTATTTCTACTCCGCTCCATTCACTGGTTCCCCAATAAAAAACCTTTCCCTGCTGGATGAGGTGATTCATGGCCCAAACTGTTTCTTCAATGGGGGTGTTTTTATCAGGACGGTGGCAGAAAAACATATCCAGGTATTCAACACCCAGGCGTTGCAAAGCTTCATTACAGGCTTCTATTAAATGCTTTCTGCTATTGCCGGTTTGGTTGGGTTTATTGTCCTTTCCCCGCCACCCAAAAAATGCTTTTGACGACACTGTGTAGGAAGTTCGATCCCATTTCTTCTTTTTAAAAACCCTACCCATCATTTTTTCGCTTTCACCCAGCGCATATACTTCCGCATTGTCGAAAAAATTTACGCCCTTGTCGTAGGCAATCCCCATTAATTCATCCGCTACTTTATCATTGATTTGTTTACTAAAACTAACCCAGCTACCAAAAGAAAGCACACTCACTTTTAGTCCCGATTTTCCGAGGCGACGATATTCCATCTTGTTTGATTTATGAAGTTTAAAGGTACTATAACATTCCAGCGTGGCTAATGTTAATCATTTATATTCCTTAATTAGGAAACTGGGTGGCGGGAACTTTTAAAATGCCAATTACTTTTTTGATGTTATACTCTTTAAAATCCTGCTGCGCTTCCATGCCAACACCATCAATGATTTGGGTTTTTGTGCGTATACGAACTGGCTTATCAGTGTAAAATTCAGCACCTGTTCGTTTCATGTCCCAGAATAACTCGTCACAATATAATGTGTCACCTTTTATATTAATCACCCTTACACTATCTTTCAAAAAAACCTTGCTTTGGGTTTCTTTATACTTGGCGTATCGGGCATCCAGTTTGCTTTCGATGCTATCATTCTCGCCAAAAAAATCTACGTGAATAGTTTTAGGAAATTCCACATACGGTACGGTATCCTGCACCCGGTACATTAGCGGACTAGTCAACAACGCTTTGCGTTTTCCATTGGTTGAGTAATGAATGTTAACTCTTATTGCTTCCTCCACGCCTGTTTTTTTTGCATTCAATTCCTTTATCACATTCGGGTCATTTTCACAGCTACTTAAAAAAAAACAGCCTATTGTAAAGGCTGCAAAATATTTGATTGCTGTAAAATAAATGTTCATTTTAAACTGGGTAATGTTATTGATATTTTTGTCGGCCAAACCAAAGATCACTCAATGATAAACCGATACTGATCCGCAGAGTGCTTTCCCGAAGATTGGATTTTTTATCACCACGGGTTCCAAATTCAACTGCCGTATTCAACAACGAGGTTTGGGTTTCATAATAACCTTTCCTCAACTTCATCGGAAAACCAGCTCCAAAAGAGAAACCGTATTCCGGCAGGCTACTATTCACATTCACATAATCTGGTCCGTAGTAAAAACCAAAACGATACTTAACAAAACTAAAATACTTGCCATATGATGTATTATCTTTCAACGGATAGTACTCGGTACCCACTCTAATTTTCCAACTGTTTTGCACCATATCCTGCTGACCAAAAAACCGGTAATCCTGCCATTTGGTGGTTTCAAAATCTGCTCCAAATAACCAGTTTAACGTTTGGTAGCTAAAGCCGGCACCAATGGTGGCAGGGTAAATAACCGTTCCTTCCTGACCATTCGTAAATACACTGTCAATCCTGATCTTGTTACCGGAAGCGTCAAATAGAACAGTTTCCACCGTCTTGTTGCTGGTCGCCGTCATGGTTTGTTTCAAATTTCCATAAGCTCCAAAGCGCAAAAGGCTGATATTTTTATTTTTCTTATTTTTAATTTTAAAATCATATTGAATACCACTATTCAGAAATAATCCACCAAAATTTGACTTAGTTTCATGATTGGATTGAGCAAACTGGATGGTGTCATTTAAAAAAGAAAGTCGGGTACTATAATCTTTGTTGCCAAACATGTAGCCTCCATTAACACCAAAATTAAAACGCTTAACGCTTATGGCTGTTCCTAAATAAGCCTGGCTTAATCCGCCGCTGCCTTCAAAGATTGTTCCAATACTATCGACCCCGCGGGCCAGTCTTGATATTTTGTAATTGATTTTCGAAATAGGTCTCAGGCCAATGTTCATTCCCCAAAAAATATCTTTCTTATTCGCCTTTTTCATTTTTATTGGAAAACCCAACTGCAAGTAAGAAATAACAGCATTGGTTGCCGAAAATCTAGCTGGAGGATTGGTGCTTTTTAAAGTACGGTTATCGGCTTCTACACCAATATCAAAAATGGTACTTCTTAAATTGGCATAACTGGCCGGATTTATAAAATTAATGCTCTGGTAATCGGAAAAACCTGCTGCAACACCTCCCATACCACGAGATACAATATTGGCTTTTGGCACAATATCACCCAATCCATACCTGGAATAGGGCGAATTTTCCTGCGAGTAAGCCGCTTGATGCAAGCCAAAAGCTACAATGAGTACGGGTAAAATTTTAGTGATTGTTAGTTTCGCTAAGTGCATACAGTCCTTTGAATAAGAAATTAAAGTCTGCAAATATCTTGTTTTTAAGTTGACGGGCAAAATAGCCTGCATCACCCCCGGTTAAAACCACGTTAAAGTTGCGATACCTTTCAGCGTAAAACTCAATGTAGCCCTTGATTTCATAGGTTATACCAGCTATAACACCGCTCTGTAAATTAGTTTTAGTATCATATCCGATTATGGGAAAATTCCAGTCTTTTTGTACCAGTGGCAATAATGCGGTGTGCTCATTCATGGCTCTAAACCGCATTTCCATACCTGGCGAAATGCTTCCACCGAGGAATTCATGGTATTGGTTGATGAAATTATAAGTAATGCAACTTCCCAAACCAACCACCAAATTATTTTTCCCTGGAAAATAATGCACGGCTGCTGCCATCAGCGCCAGGCGATCGGCACCAATAGTTTCCGGTTTTCCAACAGGTGTAGTAAAGTTTATTTCAGTAAGATGTGAAAGCTTGTGAAAAATCGTGTGTTCTGCTAAAATCTGCTCTATTCCCAAGTTATGATTGATAACAGATGAAAGGATAGATTTGTGTGGTTGGTGGATTGCAAGAAAATTTTTGATCGTTGAATTATTGTCGTCCGGTAAAACCATTTCTTCCCTAAATACCTCATTTTCAAATATGGCTGCTTTTAAACGGGTATTCCCAAAATCGAGGCAGAGTGTTTTTGTCATGTGAAGCAGTTGGTGAGTAGATGATATTTGGTTAATTATTGGAAATTAAAGGCTTGAGTTTAAGTTAAATTTTAGCTATAGAACTGTTTCTCTATTTGATCACTTATAATTCGCAAAGCGAACAATAAAATCTAAATCTTGTAGATAACTCAATAGCTTTTATTCTCTGGTTAAATATCAAAACCACTTAAATTTTTAAAATGTCCATTCAGTTGTATCCGCTCTTTTAATGTTTCCATTTCGGTTACTACCGGCAATACTTTTAGCAGGTGTTGCCTTAGGTATTCCTGCCTTTGTAATTCTTGCATTAATTGTAATAATTCATATCCTTCGGCCAGCGATAAACCAGCGTGATGTGCTACGTCATAACTTATCAAATTATCATCCGCCTTCCTGAATGACTTATTCACCTTCAGCATACTGTGTAGCTGGCGTATAGCTGCTATTACTTTTAGCATCAAAGTACGTTTTCCATCTTCAATATTTTCAGGATAAGTAACAATGGAGCCGCTGTATAGTTTATCTGGAATCTCCTTCACCAATTCCAACATCCGAAAGACTTTAATACCCCTGGTTTTAATATCCATTTCCCCATTATCATACACTTCCGTTATTTCAACTAGCTCCATCAACGTTCCCATTTCGTTTATCTTCCCATTCATTACAGATGGAATACCAAATGGCTTTTTAGATTGTTGGATATCTAAAATCAACTGTTTGTAACGGGGTTCAAATATGTGCAGGTTCAATTCCTCGCCGGGGTATACCACTATAGCCAATGGAAATATGGGAATGAAATTGGTCATCTTTTTAATGCAAATTTTACCGAAGATAATAATCATAACCGAAAGAAAACAGCAACCCTTTTGTTGAGACAGCTTGCACCTGGTGATTAAAGGAAATCTTTTTTAAGGGCAGGTACTGTAGGTTACATCGCATTATCCCCAAATGACCGCCCGGCATTTTTTTGGAATTTGATTTATTTACAATCAATTTTGTTTGATGTGGCAACAATACCTGCACCAGATTGAACAAGGCGACATAAAGGCACTGTCCCGTTGTATTTCGTTGATAGAAAATGAGGTTACAGGATATGAGCAACTGCTGCAACTATTACCACCTTCCCATAAACCAATTATCGGCATTACCGGGCCGCCCGGTGCCGGCAAAAGCACGCTCACAGATGCTTTGATAGGCACTTTGATTGAAGACAATAAAAAAGTCGGCATCCTTTGCATCGACCCATCTTCGCCCTTTAATTTGGGCGCTTTACTGGGCGACCGGATCAGGATGAGCGACTGGTACAATAACCCTAATGTATTTATCCGTTCATTGGCTACACGAGGTTCGCTAGGTGGATTGCATCCAAAAATTATTGAGATTAGTGATTTGATGAAAGCTGCCCAATTTGATTTTATCATCGTTGAAACCGTGGGTGTTGGTCAAAGTGAAATTGAAATTGCCGGCTTGGCGGATGTTACCATTGTAGTGGTGGTGCCCGAGGCGGGTGATGAAGTACAAACCATGAAGGCAGGCCTTATGGAAATTGCAGATATCTTTGTAATAAACAAATCAGACCGCCCTGATGCGGATTTGTTTGTGAGAAATTTAAGATTGATGCTGGCACCTGCCTTTCATAAAAAAGATGTCCCAATACCGGTTATTAAAACCATTGCTTCGCAAAAACAAGGCATCAGAGAATTATACGATGCAATCATCAGCCATATCAACCTGCACCTGTTCAATGAAAAAAAATACTGGCTGCTAGCGGAAAAAACCTTCTTTCTTATCCAGCAAAAAAGAATGAAACATATCAGTAAAAAGGAAATCAAAAAGCTGATAGAAGACGCCGGTAGCAATTTTAGTGTGTACCGGTTTATAAAAGATTTTTGAATTTTGAAAAGGCATGTTGTTTTTTTATTCTGCAGCCTTTTTCAGGTGAAAGTTAAAGTTATGCGATGAAATAATGTTTCAGGCGTAGCAGTCGGTCCTGTACCCGACGGGCACTACTGGTTACGAATATCCAACGTTGATTCACCAACCCATATTAACAATAATGATTTAGAAAACAAGCACCCCTATTTTCCCTATTTTTACCACTATTATACTTTTATACATTTCAGGTTGTCAACCGCTCGCAAAAACTTTTATACAGGTGTGTTACTGGCGGTGGTCACCACCATTATCTGGTCGGGTAATTATGTAATTGCACGGGGCATTTCAAACGAAGTGCCACCGATCAGTCTGGCATTCTACCGTTGGGCATTGGCTTCGTTGTGCATTGCTCCTATTGCCCTAAAAAACTTCAACCAGCAGAAAACCATTATTCTCCAACACAAGCAATACCTTTTCTGGACGGCACTAACCGGGGTAAGTATTTTTAATACATTCATTTATCTGGCGGGTCATTATTCCTCCGCCATCAACCTTGCACTCATCGCCACTACTTCTGCACCGGTTTTTATTACCTTGCTGGCGGCCATTTATTTAAAGGAAAAAGTCAGTCGGCTCCGTTTGATCGGGATGGTCATTTGCATCCTTGGTATTTTATTTTTATTGAGTGGCGGAAGCCTTCAAACATTGGCTCACTTCAGCTTTGGCAAGGGCGATATCCTGATTCTTATCAGCGCCTTTACATTTGCCATCTACAATATACTGGTAAGAAAAAAGCCTGCAGGCATTTCGCCACTCGTATTTCTTTTCACCATTTTTATCGTAGGTACATTGTGTCTTTTACCATTTTATATTTTTGAAGCACTACAACAACCGCCGATAAGATGGAATTTAAATATCCTGCTCATCATTTTATATCTCGGTATTGGTAACTCTGTCATTGCCTTTTTCTGCTGGAATGCTGCCATTCAAAAACTTGGTGCGGCTGGTACCGGTTTGTTTGGCAACCTCATACCTATATTCAGCACCATTGAGGCCGTGCTGTTTTTGCACGAATCATTTTCTACGAGTCATTTAATAAGTGGTATGCTGGTGATATGCGGTTTGGTAATCTCCAATATTAACACCGGCGTGCGTACAGGGAAATAATTGATAGATTGGGTTGAGTGAGCTAAATAAAATCAGCCAGTTTTTTACCAACAATTCTTGCATTTAAAAAATCAACTACACACTTACAGGCGCAGGAATGGAGGGGGCTCGCCTTGTGCGGCAGGTTGCTGTGCCGATGCTAACTAAGGCATATGATAAGACTATAGATTATAACAACAACAAAGTTGTTGGTGCAGGCAAAAGGCACATTAAAAGTTTGCAAATTGCAGACTTGGCCGGCACAGGAAAAACTAAAAACGACCAGCCAATCTTAGATTGCAGCCATCGTACTGGTGTTAAACCTCGTTAGATTAACGAGGCTTAACTCGTTGTATCTATGCCAATGCCTTGTCACACTGAGGTGCAGCCGTTTTGGCAGAAATTTTTGGAGGCTGAGTTGTTGAGCAGACCCTGTGTAGAGGCTGAAGCTACACAATTCCCGGCATTATAAAGTGAGTCAGCTTTTTTTAACTAACAATGTATATTCTGTATTTTGTCCAGACGAAAAATGTGTCGGAACGAGAGAAATGTACAGAAAGATTATTCTTTTCATATTTTAAATTGAAATGGATTTTGTAAAGTGTCCGAACAGCTTACACCGTGAACATTTGTATCACCTGGTCCAACCCACTAAACTTATCAGCGCTGTTTCCACCATCCTCAATGCTCCAAATCGCAACCAATTGGTGCACCGGGTGGCATTTCTTTGTGGATGGTTGGCTTTGCTTTTTCAGGCGCTTTCATTCTTTCTAGTGCCAGTATAAAATGTGCGGATAAGCTTTGATCTTTTACCAGCTTTTGTTGTAATTCAATATATTTTTTCAAATCAGTCAATGCTTTTGTTACCAAAGCTTTGGTTTCAAAAGAAGCGTTGTCATCAACCGAAACTGCCAGTAGGTAGGTTAACAAAACCTGGCTGGTCTGTTGTTGAATTAATTTTTCCATGCCTATTTTCACCGGTGCTTTCCAGGTGGCTACCAGTAAAAGATTGATCATTTCCTGTATGCCCATTCCATTGCTTTCAATCGCATATTGCGTCATCCTGTTCAATCGTTGTGTGTTAAATAAAAACGACAATGGTAAATCAGCCGCTGCTTCTGCAGGAGCGAGGGCATCAAATGCAAGCCCGGTTCTCTTATTGAATAATTCTTTTGAAAAAGTATATCCTGCCGGGCGTGGCGGAATGAGTTGCGCAATGTTTTTGGGTAACACTAAGAATTTAGGGTCGAGACAACCAATTGCAGCATTGAGTGCTTTTAACTGCTCTTCTTTTGACAAAGCTTTTGTAATCATTTGACCATCGCCACGTATGGCGTAAGTATAATTTAATCCGCCAACCAATTTTATGACGGCTTCCAGTTGATAGCGATGATAAAGATACACGGGTACCAATACGTCTTCCAATAAAGCCATGGGCATTCCGGGTCGAATATTTTTTTCTCCAAACTTCGCTAATGCTACATTTCTTACCTTCTTCATTTCATTCAATTCTGACACCGGATCTTTTCCGTTGTCCCACAAATGTGCATATGGGTGTAAGCCACCAGCAGCTCTTGCATCCCGGTCGCTTATAAATTGAAAGCCTTTTTTCGTGGCATCAGTTAGCAGTTTATTCAACGCAGCAGTTTCATTTGCCCCTACAGGAAAATCCTGGTAGCCCCAGGTGATGGATATTTTATCCCAATCTCCAATTTTTAAATCGTAGGCATTGCTTAAATCAATTTCGCCTTTTTCATTTACCCTTGCCAATGGATGAGGATAATCCATTACGCTGGCACGATCATTTACGCTGGATGCATAATTGTGCATGAGCCCGATGGTATGGCCAACTTCATGAGCGGCCAATTGCTTGAGTCTTTCCAGCGACATTTGCAGCATTTTATCATCTTTGGTCATTGTTTTTTCAAAAGGCGCCAATAATCCCTGTGCTATTAAATAATCTTGTCTCACTCTTAAGGAACCGAGTGACACTTGCCCCTTAATGATTTCGCCGGTTCTGGGATCCACTACTGAAGCGCCATAACTCCAACCCCGGGTAGAACGATGAACCCAGTTGATCATATTGTAACGGATATCCATCGGGTCGGCACTGTCTGGCAGTAACCTCACCTGGAATGCATTTTTATACCCCGCCGCTTCAAATGCCTGGTTCCACCAGGTGGCTCCTTCCATCAACGCACTGCGGATAGGCTCGGGTGTTCCGTTATCAAGGTAATAAATGATTGGCTTTACCGGCTCGCTAAGTACAGCAGTTGGATCTTTCTTTTTTAACCGGTGACGAACAATGATATTCTTTTCAATTGGCTCACTTACCGGAGTGCTATAATCAAAATAAGAAGTATTGATAAAACTACTCCTGGTATCAAAAACCCTTGGTTGATAATTGTGGTCAGGCAATTGCACAAAGGAATGATGTATTCTTAAAGTAATGGCTTCAGGCGATGGCGTAACGGTATTCACATAACTGCCGGTAATTCCATCTGCATTTACTAAAGTGATGGTTGCTTCTATTTCGGTGTTGAATGGGAAATTTTTGGTACCCGCCAGGTAAATGGCGGAACGGGTTTTGTCGAAAGTATAAGTACCCTGCTGCGCCGCTTTGATACGATTGGCGGCTTTCATGGCATCCCGTAGTAAAAAATCGGTTGCATCTACCAGAATGCTGCTATCGGTTTCTGCCTCAATGATAAATCCCCATAACGTAGACTGAGCAAAGGACTGTTCTACCGCTTTCTTTTCATTGTTGTCGTTCGTGATAGCCCGGTAACGATAATTAGGTTCAATCATTAATAGTTTTCTTCCCACCCGGCTAAATTTTACCAGCCGGGTGTCTCCCAATAAACCCCGGTCGAGGCCAATATCGTTGGAGCCCAAGCCTGCTGGCAGCGATTGCTGGTATAAGATTTCATCATCAGTTTTTTTAAACTCAAGCCATAT
>JBGSMI010000044.1:0-9228 GCA_041740215.1 Ferruginibacter sp. | reverse complement strand
TTTTTTGAAAGAAGCAAAAGCAGCAGCGTTCCAGTTACGCAGCCCCGCCGGCTGCGGAGGCGAAACCAACGGGTTGAAAAAAGCGAACGATTTTTAAGGTTAATTTGAAAGTTAATTTTTAAGAAATTATTATTGATTCATGAAGACTCTGTTTTCTTTTTTTTCTTGATAAAAAAAAGAAACAAAAAAAATCAAGGTTGCGAATAAAAAGGCTGAAATATTCAACATAAGCCTAAAATCAAGGATCGCGAAAGCTTTCGGGACGCCGCCAGTACTTCAATACTTTAAAACTTATGCCCGGCTCAAACAGCCTTGATTTCTTAACGGCTTATATTGAATATTTCTAGTACTTTTTATTGGACGCCGTAAAGCACGAAGAGTGCTATTTTATTTTTTATTGAGGAATAATAAATATTGATCATAACCCTGTTAAGCAAACTAAATTAATTCACCATTGACCATTGACAAAATGATACAGAAAAGCATTGACCTATTCGAAAGAGCACAAAAGAGTATTCCGGGCGGCGTAAACTCACCAGTAAGAGCATTTAAAAGTGTAGGCGGAACCCCAGTGTTTGTTAAAAAAGCAAAAGGCGCTTATCTCTACGATGCAGACGGCAATAAATACATTGATTACATCGCTTCCTGGGGCCCCATGATTTTAGGTCATGCCCATGAACCCATTGTAAAAGCTATACAGGAATATGCAGAGTATTCCACTTCCTATGGTACACCAACCGAACTGGAAATTGAAATGGCAGAACTCATCATCAGCATGGTGCCGAATGTTGATTTGATCAGGATGGTAAGCAGCGGCACGGAGGCTTGCATGAGCGCATTGCGTTTGGCAAGAGGCTATACCGGCAGAAATAAATTCCTCAAATTTGAAGGTTGCTACCATGGTCATGCCGATGCTTTTTTGGTAAAGGCCGGTAGCGGTATGGCCACGTTTAATATCCAGACTGTTCCGGGTGTAACCGGCGGCGTTAGCAACGATACGCTTACCTGTGCATATAATGATTTGGAGGCAGTGAAACAACTGGCCCAACAATACAAGGGCGAAATTGCAGCGATTATTATTGAACCGATAGTTGGCAATATGGGATGCATTATTCCTGAGCCAGGCTTCCTGGAAGGCATCCGTAAAATCTGTGATGAAGAAGGCATCGTTTTCATCTTTGATGAAGTGATGACCGGTTTTAGATTAGCGGCTGGAGGCGCACAGAAAAGATTAAACATCGATGCTGATTTGGTTACGTACGGCAAAGTAATTGGCGGAGGTTTACCGGTTGGTGCATTTGGTGGTAAGAAAGAAATCATGCAACACATTGCACCATTGGGAAGCGTGTACCAGGCAGGCACGCTGAGTGGTAACCCAATCGCCATGATTGCCGGCTTTACTTTATTGAAAGAATTAAAAGCCAATCCGGGCATTTATGATGAGCTGGATGCAAAAACAAAATACTTAGGCGATGGCATTGCCAATGTACTTTCAAAACGTGGGGTTGATTTTTGCATCAACCGTTTTGGCAGCATGATAAGTGTGCATTTTAGCGATCACGATATTACTGATTTTGATTCCGCTTCCAAAGCAAACATTCCGCTCTTCAATAAGCTATTTCATCATATGCTGGATAAGGGCATATATTTACCACCGTCAGCGTATGAAAGCTGGTTTTTAAATAATGCGCTTTCTTACGAAGACCTGGACAAGACCATTGCAGCCTTTGATTCATTTGATCAATATTAAATGCCGGGTGTGCATAGTGAGTGATGAATGGTGAGTGATGAAAGGCCTATTTTTCACCATTCTGAACCTGGTAAATCGGGTGATCAATTGAATCGTCGTTTTAATTGACACACTGAACTTTTATTGTACTTATAGATAATAAGTTATAAAAAGAATGTAGCATCACTGCATTCTTTTTATATTTATAGGCAATCAACAAACCTACTATGACCAGAGAAGAAAAATATATGCAGGAAGCCATTCGGTTATCGCACGAAGGCATGTCGAATAATGAGGGTGGCCCATTTGGCTGCCTCATTGTAAAGGGAGATGAAATAGTTGGCCGTGGAAACAATAAAGTAAGCGCTACCAACGATCCTACGGCGCACGCAGAAGTAACTGCCATTAGGGATGCCTGCAAAAACTTAGGCTCCTTTCAATTAACGGATTGCGAAATTTACACCTCTTGCGAGCCTTGCCCAATGTGCCTCGGCGCCATTTACTGGGCCCGGCCAAAAGTGGTTTATTTTGCCAACAACCGCCAGGATGCTGCTGACATTGGCTTTGATGATTCAATGATTTATGAAGAAATGGCTTTGCCTATCGAAGACAGAAAAATCCCTATGATTCCAATTGGAAGAGCAGGAGCGCAGGAAATTTTTACAACGTGGAAAAACAAGGCCGATAAAACAGTGTATTAATAGATAGGATTGGTTGATGCTGGGGTAGGATAATGGAGTCTTATGGTCTTATTATCTGCTATAGGTATTGAAAAAAGAGGATGCCATTAAATGGTCGCAATAGGTGACATGAATTTTGATTAACCGCCGGCATCATACAGAACTTTGAATTTCAACATACACTGCTATGAATCTCACTGAAAACCTTTTCAATGCGCCATTTTCAGCTAAAAATTACTACAGTTTTTTGCTGATATTTCTCTCACTTCTATATATTGATTTGTATTGAGTAAAGCCCCCTTTGGTACCTACTGGCACCATAAATAACCTGAGCAATTCTTCTGCTCTTTTCAACTCCGATAGCTACTGTATTTGTAATGCAAATGATGCCAAAATGAATTTGGGCTGGCTTCAACAATGTCTAAATAAGCGTTTACGGTTCTTTGATTTCAGTTAGATTTTATTGCAAAATCTATATTGCTCCATTTTTAATACATAAATTTTTTTTATGTATGATATATTAAACATTAATAAAAATTTATCGCTTATTTCTCACAGCTTTGCACCATTAAAAGACCAACTACACTAACAAAAGTCTACATGCATTCTCATTTGAATTAAAATATCCTGATAGAAATACAATAAGCGTTTACATACTATGTCACAAAATCTTACATCAATCATTGCACTGCTTTCCCCTCTGGCTTTTGTCGCCATCGCCTTCGCTTCCTGGTTTCAACCCGGGTTTAAACCCAAACAAATCATTACAATGGGCAAAGTTGTTACGGTTATTAGCTTAGCCATTGTTTTTTTCGTCAGCATCAATGTTTACCAGCATACGCTTATTCAATCTGAATTGATAGGTGTAGCCGATTTAGGTTTTAGTGTACGGCTTGATTCTGTTAGCATTGTTATGCTGGCTATGATTTCCCTCCTTGGATTCATTATAGTAAAATATAGTGAAAATTATCTTGATGGAGACCAGCGGCAAGGTGCTTTTATGGGTAGGTTGGCTGCTACTATTGCGGCAGTGCAGTTGTTGGTGATTTCGGGAAATCTTGGTCTATTGCTTGTTTCCTGGATTTTAACCAGCATCTCATTGCATCGCTTGCTACTTTTTTACAGCTACAGGCCGGGTGCTCAACTTGCTGCAAAAAAGAAATTTATCCTGGCTAGGTTGGGCGATACTTGTCTATTCATCGCCGTAGTTCTTCTTTATAATGAATTTAATTCTGGAAATCTTGAAATAATTTTCAACGCCATCAAAAGCAACGGTTTAATTTCAACTGCGCTCGAATTGGCAGCACTATTTTTAGCACTAGCTGCTATGCTTAAATCAGCACAATTCCCCACCCATGGCTGGTTGATAGAGATTATGGAAACCCCTACTCCAGTATCTGCCTTATTACACGCAGGGCTTTTAAATGCGGGTCCATTCTTACTTATACGAATGGCTTTTGTAGTGGAGACAAGCACTTATACTTCCATATTCTTAATCATGGCAGGTGGCTTAACTGCACTTTTTGCCTCAGTAGCTTACCTTACACAAACGTCGGTAAAAACCGCACTCGGATACTCAAGCGTGGGTCACATGGGTTTTAGTCTAATGACCTGCGGGTTAGGCGTATATTCGGCTGCATTGTTACACCTTGTAGCGCATTCTTTTTACAAGGCGCATGCATTCCTATCGTCGGGAAGTGTGATTGATCTGGTGAGAGCGGCTAAAGTGACCAAAGTAAAACAATCTGTAACTGTGTTTAAAATTTTCTTGGGTGTTGCAATGGCTTTAGCACTTTATACCGCCTTTGCGTGGATTTGGGGAATTAATCCAAAAAAAGATGTATCGCTTTTTCTTGTTGGTATCATTATTATAATGGGGCTTTCCCGCCTGTTTACGTCGGCCATTGCAAGCAAATGGAATTTTAAATTATTGGCTCAGGCAACTGTTTTGGCAATATTGGTAAGTGTTGCATTTTTCACGTTAGAATCAGCTACCCATCAACTTATTGGTAAGCAGGTGCCAAATTTAACCTTACCTCAACGGGGAAAATTAATAGCAATTGGGTTAGTGCTACTAGCTTTTAGCATTGCCGTTTTTACTCAGCTTATAGCGTCGAAACTATCTCGAAAACCTTTTTATACAACTCTGGCGATCCACATCAGGAACGGATTTTATGCAAATGCCTATTTTGATAAGCTGGTAGGTGCATTGCACATTCATTCAACCGAAAAAAGACCCGACATAGCACTGGTTAAATTAAAAAAAAACAGCAACAAAAATCTGGAAATTAAAGCACTGGAAAAAGAGCTTTCTTAAACAAAAGAACAGACTAAAACACACAAATGGAAAAACTGGATTTACCATCAAATACAAAAATGGAAGCATCGACACTTCTGGCATATATGCGTAAGGCTTGCAAGAAAATTGCCCCTGTCTGGCCGTTGGAAAATTTTGTTGCGGTAAACCCGTATCTGGGATTTAGCAACCAAAAATTTGATGCCACGGCTCAGCAACTGAACTCCATAGCTGGAATCCAAATGACCTTACCTACTTCCTTCTACCAAAATAAATGGCTGGAGGGAAAAATAGTTCGTGAAGATATAGAGGCCGCTTTGGCGAAAAAATCTTCTCATATAAAAAATGCAGACACCTTCCTAAACAGACTCAGCCAAACGGAGGAGATCAATCAAAATTCCCCATCCATCTATACTTTGATAGATGTGGCTGCACAAGTCACTAAAAAAGATTGGAATCGTTTTGTCATTGCCAGGATATCTGTTTGGGCTGCTTCCTATTTTGACAACGGACAAGCTAGTTGGGTAGCGTCCTGCAAAGAAGCAAGTATTTTTATGGCCTGGAAAGGTGAAGCAGAAATAGATCGCACACCCGAAATTTCCGGATTGAAAAACTTCCGAAAAGCAGTAAAGAACTTGCCGGACGATCCATTCAAAGCCTTACAGGCAGCACTACAAATACTTGGGTTATCGCAGGAAGATTTAGACTACTACTTCCATCGACTGTTGATACGGGTTGGAGGGTGGTCGGCTTATGTGGCCCGGCTGGATTGGGATAGCGAATTGTATGGCGGAAAAGATGGACAACTAATCGAATTTCTCGCTGTTCTTACCTGCTGGGAAGCGTGTTTATTCCAATGTATTGAAGGACAGGAATTGCGAGACAAATGGATGCTGGCTAAGAAAAACGAAACTCCCAACACACTTAATCAGCAGCTTGCAGAAAAACTAATTTTACAGGAAGCATTTGACATCGCTTCTCAACGGGAACTCATCGCCAAATTCAAACATTCAAAAGTTGCGGCCACAGATAAAAATGAACAAATAAAGGCCCAGGCTATTTTTTGTATTGATGTACGCTCGGAAGTCTATAGAAGAAATCTTGAACTGGTGGATGAGGGAATTGAAACGATTGGCTTCGCTGGATTTTTTGCCTTCCCGATCAATTTTATACCACTTGCACACGCAACCGGAGAATCTCAATGCCCGGTACTTTTGAAAACGGGCCCGACCATTTTAGAAGAAATTCCTGATCCATCAACCAACACGTTTGCCTACAAAAGCCGAGTACTGCAATATCAGGTAAAACAAATTTGGAAATCATTTAAATCAGGAGCTGTTAGTTGTTTCAGTTTTGTTAGCCCTATCGGCCTGTCTTACCTTCCGAAACTTTTTACAGATGCATTTGGCCTTACCCGTCCTGTTCCACACCCTAACAATTATGGTTTGGCAAAATCAGTTTCAAAACAAAAAAGTGTAAGCCTTGAAGTGGCAAAACATGAGCACCTAACCGTTGGTATACCGTTGGAGCAACAAATTCAAATGGCAAAAAATGCGTTGAATGCGATGTCACTCACTGAAAACTTTGCACGCTTTGTATTGATCGTTGGTCACGGTTCTACAACGGTAAACAACCCACATGCAACCGGTCTTGATTGTGGAGCTTGTGGAGGACATTCCGGAGAAGCCAATGCAAAAGTTGCGGCTGCAGTGCTTAACGATAAAGCTGTTCGGGAACAGTTAAAATTTGAAAATATAACCATCCCCAACGAAACAGTTTTTCTGGCTTGCTTACACGATACCACTACAGACGAAATCAGCATTTATAACGAACTTAATGTGCCGAACCACCAAACCCATTATCTGACTGAACTTAAAAAATCCTTGAGCAAAGCAGGTCACGCCGCCCGCACAGAAAGGGCCTTACGAATGTCCGTTGAAGGAAACGTAGATGCAGCTATAAAAAGTCGCAGCAAGGACTGGTCGCAGGTTCGTCCGGAATGGGGATTGGCAGGCTGTACTGCCTTTGTAGTTGCACCCAGGGAAAGAACCAAAAATTTAAACCTTGGAGGTCAATCCTTTCTTCACTCTTACTACTGGAAAAAAGATCAGGAATTTGCTATTCTCGAATTAATAATGACGGCACCGATGGTAGTTACCAACTGGATTAATATGCAATATTATGCCTCCACTGTTGACAACAACCACTTTGGCTCAGGTAACAAAACCCTGCACAATGTAACAGCCGGCGTAGGCGTATTGGAAGGTTATTCCGGAGACCTGAGAATTGGGCTGCCATTGCAATCGGTACATGACGGTGAAAACTACCAGCACGAACCAGTGAAGCTAAATGTAATTATAGAAGCTCCGCCAGAAGCAATGAATGCCATTCTTGAAAAACATGAGCTTGTAAGAAATCTATGTGATAATGGGTGGCTTCACTTGCTTGCAATGGATGCTGAAGGCAAGGTAGCTCATCGGTATATTGGTGAGCTACATTGGGAGAAGATTTAATACGTATTTTACGAAACGGGTTATCATACAAATTACGATTAGGGGAACTAATAGTACCAGTTATAAACAAAGTAATGTCCAATAATTCTTCTGGATAATGTTGGCGTAGCGCTTTGTAAGGAGCGTAAAATTTGACTCTTAAGAATGGATAGCTGGTTACCTTGCAATTTCTTTTTTAACCAGACAGCAGTTTTTCAATCAGGCTTTAGTGGCGTCGCAGCCGATAGCCATCGGCTCTTGTACATTTTATCATTGCGGAGCAAGATACCAAATCGTTAAATTGTCTACTGCGTATGAAAGTATTGCTGCGTGTAGGTATTTTGCGTAATTGTATGCAGCAACCTTATCCAAATGAATTCATTCAGTCAGTCATGATGCCATGAAAATATAGGACAAAAAATACTTGTTTCAAAAGTGGGCTTTTTTAACCTTGATATGGAATGCCGGTTTTCCGCAGGCGCAACTAATTTTTCAAAACTATTCTAAAGCGTGCTTTACCTGCTTTTAAATGTTCCATTGCTGCGTTTACTTTTTCCAAGGGAAATTTCTAAACAAACAAGACTACTTCGCAGCCTTGTTTGTTTAGAAATTTTATAACCATCTGACCGAGACCACCAATGCCTTTTGCGCCTATCTGATTGATCGCTTTTTCTCCTGCACTAATAATTAGCGGCAGCACGAGGCACACTGTTTAGGATTTGCAAAAGCAGGGGATTTACTGCCCGGCTAACCGATAAAAACACCGGATCGTTTTCACGAGTTTCATCGGATTGATTCAACTCGTATCACAAAAATTCAATCCCTTGATAATCAATTGGTATGCGGTATTTTGCTTGGTACAAAATTTAGAAAAGCTTTAAAACCAGCACTGTATTTTTTATGATCCACCTTATAATAATATGCCCCTTTTTTTGAGTTGAGTTTATCTTTATCTTTTAGTTTCAACAAGAGTTTGGTGGATAACATTTTCCGGTTAAAATTACCCTTATCAAATTCGGTATTGTAAACGGCCTGGTACAAGCTCTGCAACTGTGGCATGGTAAATTTATCGGGTAGTAATTCAAACAGCAATGGGTGCAGGGCAGCTTTGTACCTTAATTTATCTTTCGCTAATTCAACAAACTTTGAGTGGTCAAAAATAAGGTTTGGCAGTTCGTTAATGGGTACCCATGCCGGGTGATAATCTTCATTGATTTGCTGCTTGTATTTTTTAATATCAATCAATGCAAAATAAGCGACAGATATTGTTCTTTCAACCGTATCACGGCCAGGTTCAGAAAAAGTATGCAATTGCTCCATGTAAATGCCATCCAGGCCAGTAAGTTTTTTCAAGACCCTTACTGCAGCTCCATCTGAGCTTTCGTTTTCTTCTACAAAACCGCCTACCAGACTCCACATACCTCTAAATGGCTCAAGGCTTCGCTGAATTACCAATAACTTAAGTTCAACGCCATCATAACCAAAAATGATACAGTCAACCGCAAATAAGAATCGCTTTTGTAAAGAGTAACGTTTCATAATAACTAAATTTTCCTACAGACTTTAAATATTAACTAAAACATCTTAAAAAAAGGAAAGTTGAAAATTTGTTTTTTGCCGCATTTTTTTCATGGTTTCAAAATCAATAATTCGGATTTTTAACGATTGACAAAATTCGGATAAACAAAACTTCCGAAGTTTTAAAACTCCGGAAGTTTTGTTGACTAATTTACTACATGAATTCATCGAGCGACAGTCAATCTTTCTAGAAAAACAGACTCATGCAAAACTTTGTTCAATCCAAATGAGCGCTTTTGAAAAAACACCAATATTTCTACCAGAACTTAACATACAAAGCAAAAATCAGAAGTAGTGTAACCACAATTAACGCTATGGTATTTGGTTTAAGTTTAAACATAGTCTTGTCTAATTCAAATGCTTTAGGATTAACTTTTGGTCCGGCCATACTTATTGCAACCATCACAATCATGGTAAACATAAATGACAATCCCATACATATGTGGAAAGGAA
>JBGSMI010000040.1:0-7827 GCA_041740215.1 Ferruginibacter sp. | reverse complement strand
ATTTGCTTCATGTAAAAAATAGGGAGTTGTGTTATTTGCTATGGGCATTACTGTTAAGCAATTTTCGCCATTACTTATCCAAATTCTATTAGATTTGTCCTGAAAGACATCATAGATAGGGCCAATAATATTACTGCCTTTTTGATATGGATTATTTTTCCAAAATATTTGTTCATCATTTTTGGGATTTAGCCAATTTAATCCGTTCACAGTAGCCTGTGCCAGGTAATTATTTCCATTCCAGGATATTTTTTTTAATGTAGGGCCTCGTGTAATTTCATTATTAGAATTTCTTATTTTATTTAATTGCTTGGTTATCAAATTCACTTTTAATATAGATCCGTCTAAGGTTGTTAAATAAACATAGTTTTTATCAATTGATTCTGCTTGTAAAGGCATTGTTCCTTCTGGCAATTTACAAATTCTTATTATTCTATTTGAGTCGACTATTTGATAGAGGTGGGTATTATTAGTAACAAAAACCTCTCCTGTACTAGTCCGATTGAGCATTGAAATAAAACTTTGTTCGAACCCTGTTTTCAGTAATGTTGCTCTTTTTGTCTTAGGATGGTATCTTATTATTTCTCCTTTTTTTGTACCTACATACAAGTACGGTCCTAATCCTGCAACTGTGTTAGAGGGGACAATTTGATCATTTAATTTAATTTGATGATGCGTAAAACGTTGGTTTAATGGATCAAGATGGTATAGCCCTTTATTTGTACCTACCCAAAGATGTTTTTGAAAATCAGTAAACACTCTTTGAATAAATCCGTCGATTTCACTATTTCCAGAAGTGGCAAAAATTTCAGTTTTATTTCTTCCGATTTTTAGCAAGTATGCGTTATTAATTGCCCAGACCTGCCCAAGGGTATCTTCTACAAAATCACGTACATATTCTAATGAGGTAGCTTCTTTTGCTATACTACTTACCTCAAAACGATAGGTTTCCTGCCTTAAAATACCTTGCCCCATTAAATTTTGATTGATAAATACTATAGTGCTTATTAAGAATAATAAATACTTATACCACATGGTTCAATAGGATTACTAGTTCAATCAATGAATAAAAACTATGAAGTTAATGGTTTAAATTTATAGTTTAAATTATTGTTTAATGCTTAAAAAATATATTCGAAAATACCCTTTATGTTGGATGATGCTCATCATCTCCATAACCTGCTTTATTATGGTTACCCTTTTATTAAGCTAGTATTATAGTTATAAATATGCGGTCTTCAAGTAGTTTTTATTATTGCTTAAGAGTCCGCGTTTTTGGGTATAGCGCAATTTTTTATGGTTATTTTCCAATAAAGATTCAGCCAAAAATTAGTATTTATTCTTGTATACTCAAGCAAATTCCCAGTTTACTCATTGACTTTTATTAGGCAAAATAGGTGAATTACATTTGAAAGTCAATATTCGATTTATTATAAAAAGTAAATATTTAGGAGATGAAGTTATTATTATCTGGGTGTTTTTTTATCCTTTATTCAATAGTCAATGCCCAATCAACCACCCAACGTGTAAAAGAAAATGCCAAATGGAAAACCGAGCAAAAGGTAAACCAAAAAGTAGATAAAGCCATTGATGATGTGCTTGACGGTAATATTTTTAAGAGAAAAAATAAGAAACGATCTGCGGAAGAGGTGCCGGACTCTGCAAATGGTTCGGTGAAGAATGATCAGCAGAGTGCAAATGGCAGTACAGAACCGTTGCCATCAGGGTCTAATGGAAACAACCAAACAGCCCCTGTTTTTGCGGCTTATAGTAAGTTTGATTTTGTATCCGGGGAAAAAGTATTGTATTATGATGACTTTGAGCGGGCTGAAAAGGGTGATTTTCCTACAGAATGGAATACAAATGCTGCTGCCGAAATAGTAACTTTGAATGGTAAGCCTGATAAATGGCTGTCCATTACCAAAGATGGCAACTTTCAACCGGTTATGATTTCAGATCTCCCGGAAAATTTCACACTGGAATTTAATGTAGTAAACCAATACAGGGCTAGCAATATACTAAGCTATAATTTTACTATTTACAATACAACCAATGCCCGTAAAGATATTTGCAACGATTATCTTCCCAATGCATTTACGTTTAGTTGGGGTGGTTGTGCCGGATCTGCCGGATATAGGATTAAGGAAAACGGAGAGGACATGGGCGAAAATGCAGCTTTGTCAGCCAAGGGGTTTGTGTGTAAGGGTGATAATTTTGAAATTCCTGCCTATATCAAAATTTCACTATGGCGCCAAAAAAGCAGGCTGCGCATTTATGTAAATGAAGAAAAGGTGGTTGACTTGCCTCAGGCTTTTAACCCTGCTGTAAGTTACAATGCTTTCAGATTAGGATCTGGCTATATGAACTATGCTAATGGCCGTGAACATGACGATCTGTTTTTGGTGAGTAATTTAAAATTGGCAGTAGGTGCACCCGATACCCGGAATAAACTGATTACTGAAGGCAGGTTTAGCACCACAGGAATATTATTTAATTTTCAGAAAGCCACTGTTAAGCCTGAGAGCTATGGCGTTATAAAGGAAATTGCGACTGCATTAAAGGAAAATCCAACTGTAAAAATCAGCATCATTGGCCATACAAGCAATGATGGAGATGCAACCGCTAATCTAGCTTTAAGCAAACAACGCGCCATTGCTGTAAAACAAGTGCTCGCCAGTGAGTTTGGAATTGATACATCCCGTATGGAAACGGATGGAAAAGGTGGTGCTGAGCCTGTAGATAATACGGGAACTTCGGCAGGAAAGGCGAATAACAGAAGGGTGGAGTTTGTGAAAATGTAAAGTGATAAATTAAATAGAATGATGAAAAATATATGTACAATTTTGTTTTTGGCTAGTTGTGTAATGGCTATGGGGCAAAAGGTGGGGGTAAACAAACCTAATCCAACTGAGGCATTGGATGTAAATGGCAATATTAACCTTAATGGAACAATTAAAGCTGATGGAACCGCAGGTACAGCGGGTCAGGTGCTTACAAGTACGGGCACAGGAATATCATGGGCCAATATGGCAAGTGAATTAAAAAACGTAAGACAGTTTTATGTAACAGGCAATACTTCTCAAACTTTTAGCTTTACTGTACCTGCTGAGGCTACCCGGGTAATGGTGGAACTGTGGGGCGGCGGGGGTGGCGGGTACGCTGGTACAGGTGGTGCAGCCGGCAATTATCTTGCAGTGCTTCGAAATATAGCCCCCGGCAGCACTGTAGTTATGTCTATTTCACCGGGCATTAAAGGATTGGGCGGAGTAAATGGCATCTCAATTGGATCTTTTAACAGGTTTCCTACTGATGGCGGTACCACCACAGTTTCTTTAGCAGGAAGTAGTTTTTCCGCTGCAGGTGGGAACCGTGGACTTAGCAATCCTGGGCAAAGTTTTATTCCATCTTATACAGCCCCACCTTCAAATTTTTCTACTTATCTAATACCTGGTCAATCTGGAAGCGATAAGGAGATTCTGGCATTGTATTTTCCCACGAATACTGCAAACCAATACAATGAACTGGTAAAAAGTGGGAATGGTGGAAGTGCTTATGGTTTTGAAGGCTTAGCGGGAAAAGGAGCCACATATTATGAATATAGTTCAGGCTCCGGTACTATTTATGCTGAATTAAGCAGTGCAGTCAATGCATCGGGTTTTGGGTGTGGTGGTGGAGGTGGACGTGGTAATACCGATAGCTACTTTGCCAGCGACGGGGGTCTGGCTTGGTTGTAATACGATGGTAGATAAATTTATAAATCGAATACTAATAAATTAAAATATGAATTAATTAAACAGATTATGAAAAAATCATTCTTCTTTATTTCTTTACAGGTATTGTTCGGAGTAATTGCTGTTCAGGCGCAGCAGGTTAAATCAATGCTTACGGTAGATGGAAAATCACGGACAGAAATCAACATGGCAATTCCGCTATAGTGGAATTAAATGCTATGATCATGAAAGGTAAGCATAGAATCAATTTTAATTTTGAAGGAAGTGATTTGCCTAAAACATCTTCCGACAAAGGAGTAGTAGCCTTTAATTTTGTTACAACAGTAAAACAAAATGGTAAAGTAGTTGGCAAAACGGCGGACAATCCTTATCCTTTTTTTTCCAGGCGATATGTTTATGCCAGTTGAAACTTTTGATTTTATCCCCATTCTTTTTAAAAATGTAAAAGAGGGGCAGTTACCGAAAGGCAGCAGTTATGATATATTATTGGAAGTAATGCCCGTAGGTGGTGTAAAAGGAAATAAAGCTCAAGCTTTTATTTTATTCATAAATAATTATTTTAAAAAGACATTAGTCATTTCATAAAAAATATCAATTTATGAAAAGCATAATAAAGTTATCTATTTTAAGTTTTTCTGTTCTTATATTTTCTTGTGAGTCATCACAAAAAAAGCAAGATGGAAATATGGAAAACCAACTAAATATAATAGTTGCTGAAAAAGGAAAATTATCCGAAGAATTTGATGGAAAGCTTGACGAATTGTTAACCCTGGAAATGGCATCACAAATAAGTGGTTATCCGGCTGGGGAAGCCAAAAAAAATCCAGCTACTGAAGAGGAGAAAAAGATAAATAAGATTGCAATATCTTATTCATGGGAAAAAACCAACAGAACTCAACAAATTGAAGTGCTTGGCAGAAAAATGGATGTACCTGTAAGTGATGATATTACATTGAGCTGGTTGAAAAATATGAGTTTAGAAGCATTTAAAAGTAGCAATCGTAATTTAACCGATGAAGATGTGAAAGCGACTGAAAATGCTATGGATAAGGAATTGAATAAAGCCGAAGACAAGGGAAAAGTAACCAGCCAACAAACAGCAGTTGGATCATCGCTGGCTAAAAATTCTATGAAGCATTACAGCGTGGAAGAAGTTCCAAATGTTGGTGATTTTGCTGTATTTGTTAATTCTAAATTTGCTGGAGTGGCTATGCGGGAACTAAAGATTTTTTATAATGGGCTCTCATTTACATTATCTGTTAATCTTTCTGATGATGCAACTTATAATGACGGCAAAGCAATTGCTTTAGCCAACTTAATTATTAAAGAAAAATTGAACTAAAAATACCCACCCTCTGTTGACTTTTTGTTTTATGAAAAGGCACTTTTTAGCTCAAAATGATATGTTTAATAAATTTCATAAGAATACAAAATATTTGAAATATAATGGTGTGCTATAATAATTCTAAATGAAAAGTACCAAATTTTTATTATTTACAGGCTTGCTTTTTTTTGCTATTTGTACATTTGGTCAGCAAAAACCCAAAACCAAAACTGATGTACCCATAATAGCAGATAAGTCTAAAACACAAGTGCCAGTCATAAAGGATAAGCCCAAAACCGATGTACCTTTAATAGAAGATAAACCCAAAACGTATGTGCCAATCATTACAGAAGATGATCTACTGGAAATTAGAGGCAACGAACCCGATCCAAATGATTTGCTTGATATAAATGTGCCTGTAGAAAAACCTGCATCACCTAATGCAGGTCAGCAAATTGGTAAAGAAATAGCATTAACAGGCAATTTTACTTTTAATAAAAAAGTGGGATTCTATGTAATAGCTCCTGAAGGGGATCTTGTATCTTACTTTTATTTGAACACCAAAAATGGTTATGCCATGCTTGATAAAAAGGGAATGCAAGAAATGGCAGGCGGAGAAGCTGATGGTGAAATGACTCAAATAAAAAATGCCAACAATGATTTTTATGGTTATATCAAAAGTTCTGAGGGCAACTTTGTGATGAAAATGGGTAGCGGCATGGAGATGGTGATGCACGATATTGAAACCGGCAATTTGAGTAAACAATTTTTTAAAACCTTCAAGAAAACAGGTAATAAAGTAGGGAAAACAGGTGGAAATAAATATCCCAGAGTGGAATACTCCGGTACGTTTGAAGGGGAGAAGATGTCGATTTGGTTATCGGATCCGAAGGATGTGCTGATAGATCCGAAGTTTACTTATAGCATAAATGGCTATTGGGGTTTAGGTTTTATTGCAAGCCCATCTGGCAAAACCTACATGATTACTGGTATAGAGGGAAGTGGTGCAGGCATTTTTATGACATACATAGAAAATTCTAACATGAGTTTTTCAGGGGTAGGGTATAAGCCTATGGGCGAAATGATAACGGAGGGAATTGCGAAGGGTAAAGTAAATGAAGATATAGCCTTGAAAGAAATGTACGCTGCAGCAAATGCAGAGAAAGACCCTCAACTGCGTAGCATCATGATTCAGCAAATAGAACAGTACAAAAAATTGCAGAAAAAAACGATTAAGGATGCCGAAAAGTTTACAAAAACAAACGATATGCAGGATATGCCTTATGTAACTGATATTCATAGTGAGGAAGGTGCCAAAAGTTATTATGATATTATGATTTTGGTAATAGATCAACGCATAGTTGAGTATGAATTTGCAATGAAGGAAGCGCAAAAGAATAAGGACACAAAAGTAGTAAAGCGGTATTCATGCCTGATTGGTTGTAATCAAACGGAGCGTTCCCGGTGGGAAAATCTAAAAGCCGAACATGTGAAAATATTGAAGCAATATAAAAATGATGATGACAAGCGCGATGAGAAAATTAATGAATTGATGCTGACTGCCGGTCAAACAAAGGCTTGCAATTGTGATTAGGGTTTTAAAATGTTTATGATATGAAAAATGTACTTTTTTTTATAGTGCTGTGTTATGTAAAGGTAGGTTTTGGGCAAAATGTAGGAATTGGAACAAGTCTACCTACTGAAAATCTTACCATTAATGGTGGAACGTCCACTTTTACATCTATCGGTTTTACAAGCACCCGATTTAAAAATTTTTCAGGTAACAATTTTCGAATAGGGCTGCTTGATAATCCCACAACACGTTATGGGTTTATAAACTTGCCAGGAGCATTACCCTTATATATATTGCAAAGTAATGCTGTGGCATTTCACCTTAATGCCAATGGTAATTTTGCATTGGGTGCTGATTCCTATAATCCTTATAAGTTGCTTGTAAATGGGCAGCAGCTTATAACCGCAGGTACTGGCGACGTTGCAGCACTTACCATTGCTGATACAATTGCAAATAACAACACTGTGGTTGGTACATTATTACTTAAAACCACACCCACTGGCAGCAACTTTTTATCCACTACTATGAATCCCTTGCGGCCTGCAGCAACCATTTCAGCTAATTTTAAAAACGGAACCGTCAATGAACGTAAGGTTGATATTCATTTCGACTCGCTTGGTCAGGTAGGCATTGGTGTTGACATAGTTGATTCCACCCTCAACAGCCGTCTTCACCTTTTTGGTACTCAATCTATCCAGTCTGGTAGCCTACGTTTCTTTGGCCCTGATGAAAATTACGACCGTGCCGATCAGGAAATTACATTTTCCTACAACCGATTTGGTGACGAACTACCCGGCCCCAATTTTATTGTGCCCAATTACAACTACTTCATCCGGCACAACAACAGGCGAACAACCGGCGGTACTTTTTTTAGCCCCGACCCGGAGTACAAGCGGGGTACTTTTGCAATTGGCCGCTGTCAAACTATTGCTGTTCCCAACACTTCTTATCGAGAAGGTGACAATATTGCAATTGCCATGGCTCCTAATAACAAAGTTGGGATAGGCCGCTATCCCGCCACCAACGATGCGGTACATGAAATTTTTATAGATGGTAATACCCGCTTTACTGCCAGCCGCCTCACCATTGATCGTCCATCGGATGATGATATAACCACGGCTTCGCTAGAATTTAGGAGCAATGGCACCTATCGCGGTGCCCTCGGTTGGGATCAAAGCGCTGGTCGCTTTTTCTTCTTC
>JBGSMI010000326.1:0-22393 GCA_041740215.1 Ferruginibacter sp. | reverse complement strand
CCACGAAAGCGCCTTACAGAAATCAGCCGATGAGTTTGAGAAATATAAGCTGGCTCAAAATGCGATTGAAAAAGAACAGAGCCTGAAAGAAATTGAAGAAGATATTAAGAAATTGAAGAAACCGAAAAAATGAAATTTACCTAAACGAAACTGGAAAAGGCTTTTACCGAACTGCCCTGAAAAGAAAATTTTGCTTGCCAGTTTGGGATACTAGTTGATTAAATGCACTTTTAAATTTTAGTTAATGAAAGATTCAAGTCACCTCCTACAAAATTAACAGATAGGACCTAAAATAATAATTTCCAACCAGGTTAATTCTTACCTGGCTAATACAACATCCCAGCATTGCCCAACCGCTCTTTAATCACATCTGCCAATACCCTCGGCTTCACAACCTGCACACTATCCGAATACGAAAGCATCAATCTTTCAAATTCATAATTGATGATTAGCTTCAGTTTCACTTCAAGTATATTTTCATCAATCCATTTACTTTTTTGTGAACCATGTATGGGCTTGGATTCAATATACTTTCCGGTTCTGCCAAAAAAATGAAGGGTAACATTTTCAACGAGTGCATCAGTTGTTTTGGTAACCCCTATAATATCTTCAAAATACTCCGACCAATCAATCTGGTTGTTCTTTTGATACCTACCCTTGATTTCAGTGATGGTAACAATCCTATCCAATGCCAGGTTCCAGTCATATTTTTCATTGAATGGATTATAGCCAAACAGAAACCAACGGTTATTGTATTGCTTCAGATAATAGGGATGAAGGGTGATATCCGCAGGCGTTTCATTTTCAAAAGGCTGGTAGCTAATCAGGAGCACCTTTTTATAAAAAATGGCATTGTGCAAGATACCAAGGTGTTCAATGCCTTTTTGATCGGTTCTTTTATGCTTGATGATATCCGTTATCATCGGCGTTAATTGACGGGGATGCTATGGGGGGCTAATTAGTGTATCATAAAAAGGCCGTTCATATTAGTAAAAAGTTTCCATTTTCTTAACCTGTCTTAAAATCTTTTCCTTTAGATGATTGGGGCGAATTACTTTCACGTCTTCTCCAAAACCTAATAGTGTGCTAAGAAGTTCTTTGTTGAATCTTAACTGGTAGGTAAATGAAGCACTTCCGTTTTTTTGAACATCAATCAATTGCTGGCTGTTGTGAAGCGGTTTAGTGACTATGTAAGGGGTTCTGGCTCTGCTGAATTTCAACCTAACTTCTTCGATTGGATGATCTCGGATTACAGTTGGGCCAATTACATCGGCAAAGTGCAGGTAGGGATCAAATTCAACCATTGACGCCCCTATGTAATTAACTCTTGGTTTGGGTTTGGGGTCACTTTTAAAACGATCCAATGCAAAAGTCCAGATTTCATTTTGCGGTACGGTATATCCAACAAGATACCAACGGTTGTTGTATTCTTTGATGAGATATGGATGAACCGTAAAGTCTTCGGGAAGTGCTTTGTTAAAAGCCTTGTATAGAAAATGAATCACCTGTTGTTTTTGTATGGCATCGTACACCTGCTGCATCAATTCCATTCCTTCAAAATGTTCCGGACTGTCAAATAAAACCATAGGACTCTGGTTTGCTTTTGGGTAGGTGTACTTTAGTTTTGTAATAATCGTTTCCAGATCATGCGCAATGGCGAAACCTTTTATTTGTTGCAATAGTCCGATAGCCTGTTGAATGCAATCATAGTCTTCCGGTAAAAGTCGTTCAATATTATAGATTGAATAATCCCTGCTTTGATACCGGTAATATTTTTTTTGTCTACCTCTAATTTCTTCCATGAAATTTTCGTGGGCAATATTCCGTATTTCTTCCAGATCATTTCTCAACGTAGCATCTGATATTCTTTTTTCTTTTATCGCCTCTACCTGTTTATTTATTTCAGATAAAAGTTCTTCCTTACTCCACCATCGGTCATGCCGGAAGAGGCTGTCGAGGAGTTCTATTCGTGCACTTGCTGAGATACCAACATTTAACGGCATGGAAATTTATTTAGCTGCAGATAGGTTGCATAGTTGAAATCAATAATATTATTATTTGGAAAATTAAGGCGTTAGATTTAATTTCAGAAAATTATTATTACCCTTAAATAACGCTAATTTAATTTGAGACGTCTGCGAACCCTTCTTGTTACTTTCGACAATAACATTCCTGCTCATCTGGTTACAGCTTTTCGGGCTGCGGTAATAGAAAAAGTTGGCCGTGATAATGTTGCTTTCCACAATCATGTTGGCGATACTAAATTCGTGTACCAGTATCCGTTAATACAATATAAAACAGTCCACCGCCAACCTGCCATCGTATGCCTCGATGAAGGAGTAGACGAAATTCACAAATTGTTTGAACAACGCAACTGGACCATTAATTTACTGGGAGAAAAAATTGAGCTTAAAGTAGACCGACTCGATTTAAAGACCACCACGCTCAACATCTGGGACAAACAATTTGAATACAGTATTTACCGCTGGCAAGCCCTCAACGACAAAAATTACCGGGAATACAACAGCCTTCAATCACTTGCTGATAAGATCAGGATGCTGGAACGCATTCTGACAGGCAATATCCTCAGTTTTGCCAAGGGGATTGAATGGCATATCGAGCAGCCGGTGAAATTGACCATTACAGATATTGCCTTAGAACGGTTAAATAAAATGAAGGATATCAACGTCGCTGTCTTAGACGCACGTTTCAGGTGTAATGTGGCCTTACCAGATTGGATAGGACTTGGTAAAGGCGTTAGTAAAGGATTTGGCGTAATTAAAAAGCTTCACAATGATTAAAATGAAAATGTAAAACTTATGGGTAGCAAATATTTATATGGAGCCTCCGTGCAGGGCATTCAATCTTTTATTTTTCAAACCAGTAAACTTACAGAGATAGTTGGTGCAAGTGAATTGGTAGAGCAGATTTGTACAAGCAAATTTTGTGAATTAGCAGGCATAAAAGCCGATGATAAGAACATGATTTTAAATGCAGCGGGCAATATCAAGTATATTTTTGACTCTGAGCAAAGTTGCCAAAACTTCGTAAGAATCTTCCCGAAAAAGGTGATGGAAATGGCACCGGGCATTACCATCAGCCAGGCAGTGGTGCAAATTGTTAGCGGCGAGGACTCAATGCAGGTTCTGGAAGATCGACTACGCATCCAAAGGAATAAAGCTGTTTCAAATACCGATGGAGTTGGCCTTATGGTAACAGAAACTGCGAGGAAAACAGGTGGCGTTGGCGTAAAATATTCCAAAGATGGACAGGTGATTGATTTGTCCCAAAAATTGAAACAGGAGGCCTATGATAAGGCCAGCAGAAAGTTGATAACAAAGATAGCCGGCGAACAGGGGAAAAACATCGAGAATTTCCCATTTGATATATCCCAAATTTTAAGTGGAGAAGAAAATAAAAGTTGGATTGCCGTTATTCATGCTGATGGTAACAACCTCGGGCAATTAATCATACAAATGGGCAATGGCCTATCGCAGGAGCAATCATTTAAAACTATAAAAAACTTTTCAGGGATATTAAATAGTACTACAGAAAAAGCAGCTAAAAAGGCCTTTGAAATAGTTGTCACCGAAAAAGTTGTGAGTGAAAGTAAAAGTGGTAAAATTCCATTTAGGCCTGTAGTGCTCGGTGGTGATGACCTCACGGCAATTATACGGGCAGACCTTGCATTAAGTTTTACTAAACATTTCTTATTGCAATTTGAATATTTAAGCAAGTTGCATTTTAAAGATTTTGCAAAAGAGAATGAATTAAAAATGGACCCTTTTGAAAATGGTATGACAGCCTGTGCCGGCATCGCTTTTATTAAAGCAAACTATCCTTTTCACTATGGGGTAAGCTTAGCCGAAAAATTGTGCAGTGAAGCCAAAACCATTTCAAAAAAATTGGATAAACACAATACTCCGTCGTCTTTAATGTTCCATAAAGTACATGCAAGCTTTGTTGAAGAATATGAAGATATCGTGGAGGCCGAACTAACGGCTAAAGACAATATACAGTTCAATTACGGGCCTTACTTTATTGGCGCACAGCCCCAATATGGCTCTATTGAAGACCTGGAAAACTGGATTAAAACCATAAATAAAAAAGATGCTCCAAAAG
This sequence comes from Ferruginibacter sp., assembly GCA_041740215.1. Lineage (GTDB taxonomy): Bacteria > Bacteroidota > Bacteroidia > Chitinophagales > Chitinophagaceae > Ferruginibacter. The sequence continues at coordinate 18,271 of JBGSMI010000326.1, read as the reverse complement.
CTTCATTAAGAAACTGGCTTTCAGAATTACGTAATAGTCCGGCAAGCGCTGAACAACTTTTGTCAAGAATAGCTTCACTGCAATCGAATAAAAAATATGTAATTGATCTTAAGCTGAACGAACCCTTTGTAAAAAGGAAGTCGAAGATTGAAAACAAAGATGTGGTGATTTTAATGACACCAATATTCGATGTAATGGCATTATCAAATTTTTAAAAAGAAAAACAAATGCTCAATAATACGATCACTTACCAGGTTGAATTTTTTAGTTACTGGCATGCAGGTTCAGGCCTTGCTGGCAGCACTTATGCCGACAGTATGGTAAATAAAGACGAAAGTAACCTGCCTCTCATTCCGGGAAAATCCATCAAAGGCCTTTTAAGGGAAGCCGCAGAAACCCTTAATCTCCTCGATAAAAAATTGGTTTCCGATGAATTTATCGCAGATGTTTTTGGCGATCGTAGCGAGGAGGGGAAAGCCAATTTAAAAAAAGAAGGAAAAGCCTTTTTTGGAAACGTGGGTTTATCCAAAGTATTAAGCGAGGGGATCATTCATTCTGGTTTAACCCCAGACCTTTATCATGTGATCTCTTCAACTAAAATTGATGCAAACGGGCAGGCACAGGACGGATCCTTAAGGCAGCTTGAAGTAACAGTACCTTTAACTATGTACGGGCAAATTGAACACTTTCCGGGCCAGGGTTATGAAACGCAGTTGGAGAATTGCTTTAAATGGGTAAAGCAATTGGGTCAAAGCAGGAACCGTGGATTAGGGAGATGTAAATTTTCAATTGTTAAAAAATAGAAAATGAGAAAGTATCAATTTAAATGTGAATTGCTTACAGATGTGATTATTACATCCATGGCAGCTACAGAAGGGTATAAGGAATCACTCGATTATATACCTGGTTCTAAATTTTTAGGAATAGTTGCAGGAAGCTTATATGATGAATCAAATGAAAAAAGAACATTGGATTTATTTCACAATGGAGCCGTAAAATATGGTGATGCTACACTCATGGTAAAAGATGAAGTCCTTAATAAAGTACCGTTCTCATGGTTTCATGAAAAAGGAAAAAATCTTTCCGGGGACATCTTTCTTCATCATAGATTATCTACTAACGATCAGGAACTTTTCCGCAAAGAAAGAATTCAGCTTAAACTAGCGAGAAATGGATATTTCTCTGCGCTCCAAAAAAACTTTTTCACGCTCGATCAAGACTTCTCCCTGAAATCAGCGCATGATACGGAAATGCGTAAGTCAAAAGATGGTAATATGTTTGGGTACTATAGCCTAAAATCCGGTAGTACCTGGTCCTTTTATGTACATGATCAAAGTAGAGAATATATTGAAGACATCAAATCGGCATTAACCGGTAAACATCGGATAGGTAGATCCAGGTCTGCTGAATTTGGATTGGTAGAAATCAGTTTGGTGGGAGAGTGCCCCGAGTCAGAAGAAGTTCTTTACAAAGAAGAAATGGTGATCTATGCTCAAAGCAATCTATGTTTCTACAATGAGACCGGACAAACCACGGCTATGCCAACAGCTTTCCAACTAACGGGGCTAAAAGATGCAAACATTTTATGGGATAAATGCCAGGTCCGTTCCAGGAATTACAAGACTTGGAACCGGCATAGAAACAATACAGATCCCGATCGGATAATAGTGGAAAGGGGGTCTGTTTTTATAGTGAAATTACCCTCTAAAATATCTTCTACATTTTTTAATAATGGTTTGGGTTCGCATAGGAATGAAGGATTCGGCTCTGTGCTTGTAAATCCTCCTTTCCTGGTATCTGAAAAAAACATACTACCATTCTCACTTCACAAAACGAGGGTAGATTATACAAAACATCATCCAAAAGAAAAAGGAGAAAACGATGAGCTGATTCTGGCAAGTTTAATCAACAGGAAAAAAAGAACTGATTTGGATTATATCATTGATCAGAAAGTGAATGAATTTATTAAAAAGCATGAAAATACTTTTAAAGGAATCTCAAAAAGCCAATGGGGAACTTTAAGGAACTACGGCAAAAACAATTCTGAAAAGGAAAAATTTGAAACAATGGTTTTCCATGAAAATATGGGGATTCTGTATAAAGGGCAATCTGAAAATGACTGGCGTACGAAAAACAGGAGAGGAATTCTAAAAGATTATTTGGATACGCTGGATCCAAAATCTGAATACCTTTCTTTCGTTGTGAAGTTGAGTAACCAAATGGCAAAAAATTAATTTACATGAAATACAATCGCAGGTATATAGCAAGATTTACGGTAGAAGCAGAAACACCCCTTTCAGTAGGTTCTGGCGAAAAAGGAATTTCAACGGACCGGTTGGTTGCTAAAGATGCCAACGGACTTCCTTACATCCCCGGCACTAGCCTTGCAGGAGTTTTAAGAAGTTCACTTTCGGATATGGACTTTACAAACGATGTTTTTGGTTTTGGCGGTGAAAACGGAACTGGCAGCCGGTTAATTGTTTCATCGGCACATCTAGTGGGTGATGATGGCAAGACAGTTATAGAAGGATTGAAAAATATAGACCTTGATAGTGAATATTATGCTTACTTCAAAACCTTACCAGAGCGTGACCATGTTCGAATAACCGATAAAGGAGCTGCAGCAGAACATGCAAAATTTGATGAAGAGTTAGTCCATAAAGGAACCCGTTTTGTTTTTGAACTGGAGTTGGTGGGTGACAAAAACGATAAGGAGATTTGGTCCAAACTATTAAATGCCCTGGCCAGCCCGGTTTTTAGAATTGGAGCCGGTACAAGAAAAGGATTTGGTAAATTTAAAATTATCAAAGACTCAACCAAAAACAAAGTATTTGATCTTGCAACCCCTAATGAGTTACAGGCATATTTAAACAAGTCAAGTTCATTAAACGAACCAATGACGGGATGGGATGAGATAACATTTAATACAGGTGAAAATAATAATAATTGGACCTGTTATAAACTGGTAATACAGCCAAAAAATTTCTTTTTGTTTGGGGCTGGTTTTGGAGACGACGATGCAGATAGCAAACCCAAGACCGAGCGATATTTTGAATGGAGAAATGGTAAGCCCGAATTAATCAAACAGGATTGCCTTTTAATGCCTGGCACTTCTGTAAAAGGTGCCATTGCTCACAGGGTTGCCTTTTATTATAATAAAGAAAAAGGAGAAACCATTGGGCACAGCAATAAAGTTTCGCTGGCAACTCAAATTAATATCGAAGAGGCAATTAGCATTGCAGGCAAAAGGATTGATATCGATTCAGCTGCTTTTCCTTCCGGATCAGATCAATGGGATGCATTGGAAGCCCAAATAAATGCCTTGCAGGTTGACGGAATTGCTGAATGGAAAGAATTTAAAGATGCCCTGGATGAAGAGGTTCTTGCGAAAGAAATAAGTTCATTGCCGGTGGGAGAAAATAATGAAGCAGTAAAAGCTTTGTTTGGCTATTCAAAAAATTCAGAACAAAAAATAGATGGTTTAAGAGGCAGGGTGATTGTGAATGATATCTACTTACCATATGATGTAAAGAATGATAAAATATTCAATCATGTAAAAATAGACCGCTTTACAAACGGTACTATTGACGGTGCGTTGTTCCAGGAAAAGGCCACTCAATACAAAGACAATATAATACTTGATATTTGGGTAGATAAGGCTGCGTTTAAGCAAGACGACCTTATTGAAAAAGCTTTCCTCAGTACGCTGGACGATATCACCAGCGGAAGCCTCCAGTTAGGTGGAAATTCTTCAAAAGGGCACGGCGTATTTACCGGTGCATTAAAATAAATTAAGCAAATGAAAAAAATAGAAATAAGCGAAATCGATTACAGCCTTCCTTATGATGGATACTATTGGTATTCAAATAAGCAGAAGCCTGAGATTATAAAAGGGAAGACGCTTACCAAAGAAATTTTTACCAGCCTGCCATTTATAATTGAAGGGAATTTTTATAATGATTCCAAAGGGCTCAGTATCAGTATAGCGCACATAGATGGCATTTACATTGTGCAACAGGCAAACATAAAGGCCTTGCCCGAAAACCAAATCACAGAGCAGGATTATATTGCTCATGATTTAGAGGGCGTCTCCAAAATAAAAATGCTTCAATACTGGGAAGAAGGACAACCCGATGAATTGTTAGCGGATATGACAACACTCATTCCAGCATGGCAGGCATTTAAAGGTTTTATAAAATAAAAAATTAAAGACATGATCACATCTCCTTATAATTTCGTGCCACTAAGCGAAAAAGTGGTAATGCCTTTTTGGGCAAAACATGTAAGCCATGACATACCTTTTAAGGATAGTGAATCGGGTATTTTGGAATTGAAGTTAAAAGCTGCGAGCCCGATTTATGTTCGGAACGGGGTATCTAAAGATGCTGCCGAGAATGATAAAAATGCGTTTAACAATATCAATAATAAATATTTTATACCGGGTTCATCTATCAAGGGCATGTTACGTTCTGTAATGGAGATTATGAGTTTCGGAAGAATGGGGAATAAAGTGAACGATCACCGGTATTCTGTAAGGGATTTTCAAAATGATACCATTTATCCAAAATCTGCTTTAGCAAAAGAAGTGCTATGCGGATGGTTGTTCAAAAAAGATGGAGAATATTTTTTAGATGATTGCGGAAAGCCCGGTAGAATTTCACACAAAACGCTGGATAGCTTGTGTAAGCCTGAAAAGAAAATATCTGCTTTCTATAAAACTGCGCAAAACATAACTCCGCAGACAAAATCTGCCAAAGCAAAATATGAAGCATTTCCCTTCGATAAGTATATCCATAAATTCATATTGGACTATACTGACGTAGACAGGCCCATCTATAAAATAGATAGTAATGGTAAGCCGGGAACAATTGTTTTTTCCGGGCAGCCAGGCGTTCGTATTGAAAATGAAGGCGAGAGGGGAAAGGGTAAACATTTAGAATTTATTTTCTTTAATGCAGAATATAAGGACGTGCCGGTAGAAGAAAAAACAATCCAGAATTTCTTCTTTGCATATCATGAACATGATCGTCCTCAGCAAAAAGAGGATTGGAAATGGAGAAAAGAGCAATTAGACAAGGGCGAAAAAATACCCGTTTTTTTTAGGGTTAACAACGATGGTTCAATAAAAGATATGGGACTGTCTCTACTCTATAAAATCACCTACAACCATTCCATTAAGGATGCCGTCAATCTGCATCAAAAGGAAGTTAATGGATATGATTTAGCTGAAACCATTTTTGGATATACAGAAAAAAATGATTCTTTAAAAGGCAGGGTGCACGTTGGGCATGCGTTTGCAATGAATGATGTAATTCCTTTACGGGAAAAAAGTGAGGTGCTTGCTGGCCCGAAAGCTTCTTATTATCCGAATTACATCGAACAGTCCCCGAATAACGCAGGACAAGTTGGAAACTATAAAACCTTTATGGATGAGAGCGCTAAGGTCAGGGGTTGGAAGAGGTATCCAATAAGAAATAATAATACTCCCATTTCAACAACCGGAACTGACAACGTAAAATCCAAATTTTGTCCATTGCCTGCTGGCACTGAATTCACCTTAAGCATTTCTTACCATAATTTACGAAAAGAAGAACTTGGAGCAGTAATCAGTGCAATTACTTTTCATAACACTTCTGGACTCTTTCATTCCATTGGTTCAGGGAAACCTTTAGGATATGGAAAAGCTTCTATAACAATAACTAATTTGACAGATGAAAAAAGAACATCACTATTAAAAGCTTATGAATTGTTCATGGATTATTCTTTGGAGCATTCAACTCCGCATTGGTCGCAATCTCTGGAAATAAAGGAATTGCTTGCAATGGCAAAAGCAGGTTCAGAAGATGGAAAACTAAAGTATATGGAACTCAATGATTTTGTAGCTGCAAAAGGGAAAAAGAAGACCGATCCTAAATTTGCGCTGCAGAGATATTCTTTTATATCAAACAACCATGTAGATGTTACAGGTTTAGTAAATCAGGAAGAATTTAATGCTTCAAAAAAAGTTTACGATGCAGAAAGGAAAATTTTTGAAACACAATTTAATATCGGAAAACTGAAGTCCGATTTGATTGAGGCAAATCAAATTGATTTAGAAAGTGCCTTAAAAACAAAGAAGCGAGCATTAATTGAGCTTTTACATTTAACCAAAGAAACGGTTGCGTTGAAGCAACAAGAGGCAAAAACTTTGAGGGAAACACAAGAAAGAATTGAGAAAGCTAATAGTGGCATCCCGCCGGAATGGTATAATATTTCAGACTTTAATAACCTTGCAAACAGGATTCCTAAATGGCAAAAGAAATTACCCAGTGCAACCATTCCAGAAGCGTTTAAAGATGATTTAATTCCGGTATTTAAAAAGATAATTCTACATGAGCTAACTGATAAAAAGACAATTAAAAGCTGGCAAGGTGATTTTGAAAATATAGGAAGGTATAAAACGATAACTGGTTGGATTGGTGAATTAAGATCGAAGGCTATTTATAATGATGTAAACCAGACGACTTAATTATTGGCCATCATCGTTTCTATACTATCCGAACAATTAATTCCGAATGTGCTTTTCATAAAGCAAATGGCTCTGCCGCATGATAATCATATTTTTCTTTCTACCAGAGAGATGGAGGCAAATAATAAATCGGCAATACTTGCATCAACGCTTGGCCTGTCTGAAGAAAAATGTAAACTATTGATCATAGATGCAAATAATCCTTCCCTTATACTAAAAAAGCTGGTGAAGTTTGTTTGGCAAAATGATATGCCTTATATAGTTAATATTACCGGAGGAAATAAGTTAATGAGCCAAATGACCTACCTGCATTTTGCCGGAAAGCAGGATTGCAACATTTATTATTGGCCAATTGGTTCTGATTGTCTGGAGCAGTTATATCCGGTTATTGAATCGGTTAAAATTGCCGAGCCTTATCAGCTAGATTTATCTACCTATATTGGGGCTCATGGTTATTCCTATACCTGCCAGCAACAACTTGCCTATCCTTATAGCAAAGCGAAGGGCACTTTTCAAAACGTTATAAAATTTGGAAGCGCCGAAGCTGTTCCCGAAATTATTAAAGCCAGGGAATCGCATTACAATTTGCCGGATAAGCAATATTATACAGGTGCATGGTTTGAAGAATGGATGTATGCATTCTTAAAACAATCATTGAAATTAGCTAGTAGCCAGATAGCGCTCAATTTAAAATTGAAAAATAGTCAGTCGGTAAGCAAGACTGAAAATGATAATGAAATTGACGTAGCTTTTGTTTTTAATAACAAACTGTATATATGGGAATGTAAAGTGTATACCGGTCAGGTAAAAAGCGGAAAAATAGCAAACGCTATTTATAAAATTTCTTCCGTAAGCCAATCCTTGGGCCTGCAGGCTACTTCGTTGGTAGCAATACTATCGCCATTGGGATTTGATGTAAAGAGAAAAGATTTTTTGAACGATATCACCAAAATAATGCGGGTGAAAAAAGTATTTGCGTTGGAGGATATGAGTGATAGTAAATTGTTTGTTTCCAAGATTAAAGAAATAATAAATTAGTAATGAAAAAGATTCTTATTATCACGGTTGGGGGCTCATGTCAACCGATTGTTAAATCTATTATCCAAAACAAACCAGGTGAAGTATATTTCATTTGTTCGGATGATTCGGAAACCTCTAAAGGTTCTTACTTAACAGTTTCTGGAATTGGTAAAGTTTGCGGAGGAAATTTTGCTAAAGGTATTCCTCCTGATAGCGACAATATCGTATTGCAATCTGGAATTACTGACAATTTTAAATTGTTTAAAATTTCCAATCCTGATAGTATAAATGCATGTTTTGAGTTTTGCTACAAGTTGATAGAGAAATGCGCCAATGAGTTTCCGGATGCACAAATTGTGGTTGATTATACAGGGGGAACTAAGACAATGTCTAGTGCCTTGGTTTTAGCTGCGTCAAATTTTCCTAAAATTATAATTTCACTGGTAGCGGGTCAAAGAGGCGATCTAATTAAAACAAAAGATGGAACTGAGCAGATAAAATTAAGTCGGGTAAATAAAGCGTACATAAAATCAATAATTGATGGGGGCCAAATTTTTATAAATAAGTTTGATTATTCTGCAGCGATTTCATTACTCGAGGGATTTCTATCAAACTATCCTGATGTACCTGAAGAAGATAATTCAACAATCACTGATTTAATCGCATTTGCAAAGGTTTTTGAATCATGGGATAAATTTGATCATGGCCAGGCTTATGTATTATTGACAAAAAAAATAAATTTAAAGTATAAAGACCAGATACATTTTCTTAGGCTTGTAATGATTTCAAGATCGAAAATTGATTTGAATTTTATACCCGACGAGTTTGGGTTAAAAGCATCCCTCCCTGTAAATGGTTTTGAAATTGTTCAGGATTTAATTTATAATCTGGAAAGGCGGGCTATGGCAGAAAGGTATGATGATGCTATAGCACGAATGTATAGGGCAATCGAACTTTTTGCCCAAATTTATCTTAAAAAGTCATACGAGGTAATTACTTCTGATGTCAATTTGAAAAAAATTCCAGAAGGACAATTTAAGGACGATTTAATAGCAAATAAAGGAAATAATAAAAAAATTCAAACGTCATTGCTGAAGTCATATGAACTTATTGGCGCAATTGATAATAATGACTTTGTTTATCTTCATTTTATGAGTTTAAAGGATAAATTGTTTAATGTATTAGAAAAAAGAAATTACTCTATTTTGGCCCATGGGTTTAATCCTATTTCCAAAAAATCTTTCGAAGAGATGAAAAAAAATGCGCTTGATTTGTTTCTGCTTCCCTTGATAAAGCTGTGTTCAAATGAAGTTGATTTCAAACACAGTCAATTTAATTTTTAAATGTTACTCAACCTCTCTAACCATAACAGCAATTCTTGGCCGGTCAATCAAACAGAGGCTGCAATAGGAACTTATGATCACATAAAAGATTTAATTTTTCCTCAAATATCGGCAGGAATGCATGAAGATGAATTGCAACGATTGGTTGAATCCTATGCGGCTAAAGTTAAAATGGCAGATCCATCAGCGGTTCATATAATGGGAGAACACACCTTCACCTTTCGCCTGGTAACCAGATTGAAAGCAATTGGGTATCGTTGTATAGCGAGCACGACTGAGCGTTTGGTAACCGAGGATGGCATTGGCAATAAAACAAGTAGTTTTAAATTTGTTCAGTTCAGGGATTATTAAAGATGTAATTTTTTACCCCATGTCCACCTTCACCCCATCACCACAACAGGCTACCGCCTTGCAGCAATTAAAATTGTTTCTCGCCGCTCCGGGTAGCGGTGTTTTTATTTTAAAAGGGTATGCCGGTACTGGCAAAACCACCTTGCTGCAAAACCTTGCATTGGATTTAAAGAAAGAAAAGAAGGCCTTTGTATTATTGGCTCCTACAGGGAGGGCTGCAACTGTACTGCGGGCGAAAACCGGATTGGAAGCAAAAACAATTCATAGTGAATTGTACCATTTTAGTGATATTGATGGAGATGCAGCGGAGGACAATAAGTCGCCGGAGGCAGACCAGTTTGGCCAGATGCGCCTGATGTTTAGTTTACGTCCTCAACGAAATGATGATAAAAAATTATTTATTGTAGATGAGGCCAGTATGATCAGTGATGAGCCAGGCGATCCTACTTCCTATGCGCATTTTGGTAGCGGGCATTTGCTAAGCGATTTACTGCAATCAGCAGGTACCAATAAAGTAATTTTTTCCGGCGACCCCAGCCAGTTGCCACCGGTTGGAAGCAATCATAGCGAGGCATTGAGCGAAGCCTGGATGACGACACAGGGTAAGCTGGTACAGAGTTTTGAACTGACCGATATACTCCGGCAAAAGGAGGGGAGTGATATTTTACAATTGGCCACAAGGGTTAGAGCGCTTACCCAAATGAATAATTACCCCAAGTGGGTTAAGCTGCCTGCCAAAGAATCCGGGCAGGTTAAGCTTGGAACACACCTGGAGCAGAAAATACACTACATAGCGCATATAAAAGAATTTGGTTGCTTAAATTCAATTGCAGTCTGCCATAGCAATATCAATTGTGCTGACATTAATAGAACCGTAAGAGCTGCGTTGTACAATGATGCAAATGCCCTATTGCAATCAGGAGACATTCTTATGATTACCCAAAACAATTACCTGGTGCCACTAACGAACGGTGACTTTGCAACCGTTATGCAAGTGGGCATGGAGCAATCGTATCAGGGCATTAACTTCATTCATGTTACAGTGAAGGCTCAATTGTCAGGCAAAGAGTATCAAACTCTTTTATGTGCCGAACCCTTGTTTAACGGGCAGGCAAACCTTACCAGTGAACAGCAGCGTTTGCTGATGATTGACTTTAGCCGAAAAATGCGATCAAAAGGAGTGCGTCCTAAATCTGAGGAATATTTTTTGGCACTTCAAAAGGATCCATACCTAAACAGCCTGCGGGCAAATTTTGGGTATGCCGTTACCTGTCATAAGAGCCAGGGCGGTGAGTGGGATCATGTATTTCTTTTTTTACACAAGGGGATGTACGGTATGCAGCCACAGGCGCTTACCCGTTGGTGGTATACCGGCATTACAAGGGCAAAAGAACATTTACACCTGGTAAACGACTGGTGGGTGCAATCGTAGTTGTTACCCGGCTACTAATTCCGGCAATTCATTCATTGCACGGGCAATATCTTCCAGCAATTCATTCGAGTTACAAACGGGCAGGTGAGGGGCCGCAACAGTAAACTGGTCAAGCCCATCATACCAAAATTGAACCATCGCTTTTTGATCTCCCCTGGTAAAAAAATATCGTTCCACATATCCTTTGTGTTCAATGTTTTTTATGGTGATTTTTTTATTCTGCAGCAACTCTTTCAGCCCGATAAACAAAGGCTTAAATTGCTGCAGTTTTTCAGGGAATATGAAATCAACTGTTTCCTCCGCTTCATCAATTATTTCAATTGTATTCAACATTGGTTTCAACTCATTTGATTGTAACATAAAATCAACCGCCCTTTCTGTAATCGTTAATACCTGCTGAAGTAGATCCGGGTGTTGTGGTTTTCCTCCTGTCGCCAATATCCTGGTAAACTGATTTTTGCCATTGTAATAAAAGGTTAATGTGGCCTGTTTGTTTTCCTGTGTAAAAATATATTCTTCTGCAAATGATATTTTCTTTCTACCTGTTATTACAATGCCGGTATCCTGCACCTGTGCCAATAGTATATGATATTTTTCTATTAAAAACGGAGGGGTATCCTTAAACCAGTTTTCGATTTGCTCCTGATAATTTGCAGGTAGCCGGAGTGCTATTTTTTCAGCAGGTTGCCCGGTTTTACCAACCGGAACGGCGGGTACAACAAGCCGGTCGTCGCGGTATTCCAGTTTTTTAAACAATGATGCGGAAGGCATATTAAAAAGAACCAGGTGCCGGGCCGCCCTTGTAATAGCAGTATACGACCAGCGCAGAAAACTTTTGCTTGTATAGCTTTCGTAATAATCCATGTCAACCATTACCTTTTCCCATTCTCCGCCCTGCGCTTTGTGTACAGTAATGGCATAACCAAACTTTACCTTCAAAGCATTGAAATAAGGATCGCTTTTTAAAGCTTGTGTAAACTCAGGTGTCTTCGTACGTAGATGAGAATGGCGAATTTTAAAATCAATGTACAATGCAATGTTCTCTGCATAATCCAATGCTTTTTCCGGGCTAAACAAAAAGCTGTCCAGTATCATACACCTCATCGTCATTTTTTTCCCTTCAGCTGCGGGTACTTCAATTGTAACCCACCGGTAGCGTTGTGTTACAAAACATTCTTTACCATCTATATCATAGCTCATCATATTGCTTTTGGTTTCTGTTACTTCCTCTACGGCCAGTACTTTTACCAACATGCCATTTAACAGCTCTATTGGATAATTATAATTATTTTGATTGATGAGTAAAGTTTCGCTCGCTTGCACCTGCAACTTGCCAGGGAAAAATTGTTGTCGTATGGTCAAATTGTGATCCAGTGCCGTCTTATTTCTGGCAACCAATAAAATACCTCCCGTTGTAGTCAGTTCCGGATTAATGGCCCGGAATGCCTCTGCCAGTTGGGTTGTTTTTATTTCCGCTACATCCCGATAACCGGTATAGAAAAATGGCTTTTGCCTGCCTGGTAATTTAATCAACTTTCTTAAACGGGTGGCGTTTTCCAGTATGCCACTTTCTTCGGTTTGCCGAATTACTTCTGTCAATTGGTATTCCTTTGCAGCAATAGCGTAGTTGGCTGAAAGATAGCTGCTGTCAAGCGCTCCTGAAACAGTATCCGTAACCGGTGGCAACTGGGCATCATCACCAATAAAAATAAGTTTATCTTTTCTAGCTTGGTTGCCGGGGGCAATATGGTCTAAAAGATCTTTTAAAATGATGCCTGATCCAAATATAAAAAAATCATCCTCACTGTATTTGTCAGATACCAACGAAGCCTCATCTACAAGGTAAACGTTAGTGATATTATTGTCGGGTTGTTTTAAGCCATACCGGAATTTATATTGAACCTTACCATCTTTTTTTATTTCAATTTCATCCAGTAGTTGCATATTGTAAATGGCCTTATGAATGGTGGTAGCCTTGTAACCTGTTTTTTCAGACATGATACGGGCTGCACGCCCTGTAGGCGCCATCAGTACAGCGCTGCGCCCGATACTGTAAATATATTCGGCCAGCAGTTTCGTAAGTGTGGTTTTACCCGTACCTGCATATCCTTTTAAAATAAAGACTTTTTCATCACTTAAAAAAAATGCATTTAGCGAAGCGATGGCTTTTTGTTGATCAGGTTTTGGCGTAAAGTTTTTACTTGAAAAATCGATTAACGAAGTGGTGATCATACAAAATATTAAATCCGGTGGATAAACGAACGCAGTAAAGGTCGTTTAAAAAATCATAACGGGATCCCGTGCCTGAATGTGAATTGTTTTGGTTAACTTTCGGTGTAGACAACACAATAAAAAAAGCCCTTCATTTATTTAGTAAAACAACCGATTCTATGCACCTAATCCTCAATTCTTACGGCGCCACTTTGCAAAAAGAAAATGGGCTTTTTGCCATTACCAGCAATGATGGCAAGCAAACCATACCGCCCGATAGAGTAAAAAGTATCAGCATCAGCAAAGCAGCCCGCATTACCAGCGATGCCGTATTGCTGGCCATTAAGCACCAGGTAGATATTTTATTTGTAAATGATATGGGTATGCCCGAGGGGCGGGTATGGAGCGTACAATATGGCAGCATCAGCAATATACGGAAGGCACAGCTTGATTTTTTTTACAGTGCTGCCATGATACCATGGGTAAAAAATCTACTCATCGAAAAGTTGAATAGCCAGGTTGCATTACTGCTGGTACTGCAGCCGGAAAACCCAGCCCAGTTACCCGAATACAATCTGGTGAAATTTGCCATCAATAGCATTGAAGATCATAAGAGAAAAATTGAAATTTGCCAGGCCGATACCATCAGTGATATGGCGCCAAGTCTTCGGGGATGGGAGGGAGCAGCCAGTCGTAAGTATTTTACCACCATTAGTGCAATGCTGCCAAAAGATTTACAATTCGAAAATAGGAACCGGCAGCCGGCTACCGATATTTTTAATGCATTGCTTAATTATGCCTACGGTATGATGTACGGAAAAGTAGAAGGGGCATTGATTAAAGCAGGCATTGATCCCTATGTAGGAATTTTTCACCGGGATGAATATAACCGGCCTGCGCTAGTGTTTGATATCATTGAAAAATACAGGATGTGGATGGATTATGTAGTGGTGCAATTGTGTATGCAAGAGGCCATTCCGGCAGACTGCTTTTCATTTGAAGCACACAACGGGGCCTGCCGGCTGGAAGCGCTTGCCAAACGCATTTTAATTCAGGCGGTAAATGATTACCTGGCCGAGATCATTAGCCTTGATGGCAAAGACCGGAGCAGGCAAACCCATATCGAATTACAGGCTCAACAATTGGCGCAGTTTTTCTTAAAACAACAACCATAAATGAAGGCTATTTGCTCACCCTATAATTAATGAATTATGTTAATGGCAGGTAAAAACGTAACACAAGCCGGCGATCAGTTGCACTCTCTATCATTGGAAAGATTATACCTTGGTTTAACGCAGCCCAAAGGCAACCTGATCGATTTGCTGCAGCAATTGCGATCGTTAAAAACCATTGACGCAGCGGCTTACCGAAAAGCAAAAACCCAGTTGCCCTATATTGTATGTGGCAATTTTAACCCGGCGCAACGCCGAAAAGAAAACTTTGCTTTTACAGAACATTTTATTATCGACATCGATCACCTTGTCAACATCGATTCTTCGCCGGATGAAATAAAAAAACTATTGAAACCCGATGAAAGGGTGGCCATGCTATTTACAAGCCCGGGGGGCGATGGCGTTAAATTGGTTTTTAACCTGCAAACCCGCATTCACGACGCCGGATATTACAGCGCATTTTATAAAATATTTGCAGCCTCCTTTGCCGTTCAATACCGGTTAGAGGGAGCGGTAGACCTTGTAACAAATGATGTAAGCCGTTGCTGTTTTATGAGCTACGATCCGCAGGCTGTTTACAATGAAAAGGCCTTGCCGGTGGATGCAGCAGATTACCTGGATGAAGGAAGCTTGGAAGGACTTTTTGAAGCCAGTAAAATTGTAAAAATGGCGGAACAAACAAAAAAGGAATTGAATGGAGACGATTTACTGGCAAGTTTAGAGAAGCAGAATTTGCCAGATGATGTATTGATGAAAATCAGGCAAAAATTAAATCCGGCTTTGGCTGCAAGGCAACCTAAAACCAAAGAGTATTATCAACCAGTTGAGTTGGAGCAGACAATGCCCCAGCTAAAAGAATCGCTGCTGCAAATGGGGATTTCGCTCACAGAAACTCACCCAATTCAATATGGTAAAAAGCTAAAGTTATCTGCAGGGGCATACTGGGCAGAAATCAACCTCTTTCACGGAAAGCATGGATTTAAGGCGGTGCAGACTACTAAAACGGGTAGTAATAAAAGTCTGGCTGCGATGGCGCTGCAGGCCATTCAATTGTATTTTGACACCAGGGAAGAGGCGGTAATATTGAGTTTGCAAACCGGCAAACAACTTTAATTTTAAGGATACAATTAAACAGTGAATGCCTAAGCCTAAAAAAGTAGCCATTGGCCTGAAGGAAAGACTGCAAAGAATGCAGGCCGCAGGCTTATTGCAGCACAATGGTGGTGTTGCAGCAGATTCAGACACAATAGAAAGTCTTCCGGACCGGATAAGAACCATACTGGGCATTATAAGGCATCAACCACAAAAAGCTACTACCATGAATTACATGATTATGTATGATATTGAAAACAACAAGGTGAGGAAAATGATCAGCAAATACCTGGAGCAGCAAGGCTGTATCCGCATCCAGAAGTCAGTATTTATGGCCAATACCGACCACCCAAAGTTTAACGCCATACATGCCACCCTAAAAGACATCAATTCATTTTACGAAAATGCGGATAGCATTATACTGGTGCCGGTAAATGTGGCCGATGCCAGAAGTATGAAATTAATTGGTAGTAATGTAAGTATTGAAAATATTGTAGATCCGCCAACCACTTTATTTATTTAAACGAACATGCTATGAGCGAAATTAGCGAGCAGTTAAAAAAGGCATTTCAGTTGCGGAAAGATAAGCGACCCGGTGAAGCCATTGCCATTTACCAGCCATTATGGCCACAGCATGCAGCAACATTTGGCGAATGGGATGGTTGGAGTTATGGCCAATGTTTAAAAGAATTGAAAAGATACTCCGAGGCGCTGGAAATCTGCAGGCAACTTTATCCCAGGTTTAAAACCGCTGAAATGATTTTACAATTGTATGCCTGGTGTATTTACTATACGGAGTTAGCCGGAGTAAAGCAACCTGCAGATAAAGCAGCTTATTTGAAAGTATTGAATGCAATAGTGCAGTTAAGTGCGCCGGGCAATGCATATAGCCCTGCGGTAAAATCGGTTTTTAAATTGGTTAAATATTTAGCAGAAAGCAATCAAAACGAGTGGGAACTGGTAGGGGAATGGTTGCAAAAGCTGGATAAGAATAAGCTGAGTAGGGATACTTACCGGATAGAGGTGCCTGGCAAAAACAGTATGGAGCTGGCCAGCGAACTGGAAGAGTGGTATAGCTGGCAAAGCAAGTACCTGTTGCAAACGAGGCAATGGGAAAAAGCGGTGGACTTGTGCAATGAAGCCCTTACGGTATTAAAAAAATGGCATTACAGCAATGATATATGGTTTGCCCGCAGAAAGGCAGCAGCACAAACTCAACTGGGACAAAAAGCCTTGGCCCTCGCCACCTTAAAGCCGCTGATCAGCCGTAGGCGGGAATGGTTTATGCTGGCCGACCTGGCAGAACTTACGGAGGATACCAACGAGGCACTACAGCTATATGCCGAGGCAGCACTTGCCTATGGCGATATGCCAAAAAAGATAAGGGTGTATTTTAAAATGGCCGCACTTTTTTTGCTACTGCAAGATAAGGAAATGGCAACAGCCCATGCTTTGCTGGTGCTGGTACTACGCACCGAAAACGGGTGGCCTGTGCCGCCCGAACTGGATAACATGTTGTCTGCATTGGGCGAAATGCCTGTGCCATTGCCTTCGTCTTTGGTAATACAAAGGCAATTAAAATCTGCCTGGCAAAAATTGAAAGCCTCCGATGTTGCGGCAGAACAAAAAACGCTCCCGGTTAGGCTGTTTGGTAAAGTAGATAGCATCTTAGTTAACGGAAAGGCAGGCTTTATTAAATGTGAAGTGGCCCCTGATAAAATCTATTTTTTGTTTAGAAATTATAAGGGCGATTTAGCTGAAATTAAAGCAGGACTCATGGTAAGTTATGAAGTGGTTAAAGATTTTGATAAAAAGAAAAACCGTGATTCGGAAATGGCGGTCAGGATCAGGAAAGTGTATAAATAATTATATCGGGAAGATTGGTGTAGCGATAATGCTTATTTTTGAGTGAAGAGAATGAAAAAATGAATCGATGTATTTTTAAAAACAATAAAAAATGGCCATGTTCATGAAATTCGACTGTTTACATTATTGACAAACAGTTGGTTATAAAACATAGTCCATCAGAAGATGATCCACTACAACAAGGATTAAGACTATTACGGCCACTCTCCAGAGCTACAAGCTTCTCGCTTCCATCAGAAGATGATCCACTACAACAAGGATTAAGACGTTTGCGCATTTCTGGCAGCTCTACGTTCAGCCATCAGAAGATGATCCACTACAACAAGGATTAAGACAATGATATCCTTTTCAGTTTCGTCTGCCCACGCCATCAGAAGATGATCCACTACAACAAGGATTAAGACCTGTACAAGAATGTCCTGTAAGACGTCAAAGGCACGGCCATCAGAAGATGATCCACTACAACAAGGATTAAGACTTCTTAAGGTCTTCCTCGGTGTTAGCCAAAGCATCCCATCAGAAGATGATCCACTACAACAAGGATTAAGACTGATATCAATTGGCTTTAGTGCGCAAGCTTCCTCCATCAGAAGATGATCCACTACAACAAGGATTAAGACAGTCCGATTCTTTTCAAATATGCCATAATTGTAAATCCATCAGAAGATGATCCACTACAACAAGGATTAAGACGGTCTTACCTTCGATCACTACACCGTCCTTGTGTTCCATCAGAAGATGATCCACTACAACAAGGATTAAGACAATTCCTTCATCATCATGTAAGCTCTAAACTTACCCCATCAGAAGATGATCCACTACAACAAGGATTAAGACCATGGATTCAGTGTACTCCTCAATTTTAAGAGCAATACCATCAGAAGATGATCCACTACAACAAGGATTAAGACTCTTTCCAAACTCCCCAAAGAGTATTGGTAGCCTTCCATCAGAAGATGATCCACTACAACAAGGATTAAGACTAGGAATAAAACTTCCGAAGTTCACTGGTTTCATTCCATCAGAAGATGATCCACTACACCAAGGATTAAGACTGATGGTGTAGATGTGTAAAGACTTGTCTTTCAGATCCATCAGAAGATGATCCACTACAACAAGGATTAAGACTGCTCAGTTTTTGCAGGAATAACCACTTCCATTTTCCATCAGAAGATGATCCACTACAACAAGGATTAAGACTTGGGTACCTTGAAGTTCACCACATTCTGTTTGCAGTCCATCAGAAGATGATCCACTACAACAAGGATTAAGACAG
>JBGSMI010000325.1:0-12457 GCA_041740215.1 Ferruginibacter sp. | reverse complement strand
GCCACTGATTACTTTCCCTGCATAGCCACGGTAATCATGCAACTCTTCCGTTTGTGGACGAATGACGTATTGCACCGGAAACCTTGCAACCGTATAATTGATATCGTTGGCTACAGCTACATTTTCCAAAATATGTAACAACGATTCGCCCTCGTACCATGGAAAGTTGGGCGACGTCTCTACAATATTATCACCATTGATGGCACTGATCGGGATATAGGTAATATCCTTTAAACCCAATGTGGCAGCCACTGCTGAATAATCAATTACAATATTATTATACACATCCTGTGAGTTCGCTACCAGATCCATCTTATTAATAGCAACTACTACATGTGGTAAATTCAAAAGCGATGCAATGATTGAATGTCGCCTTGTTTGCTCCGAAACGCCATTGCGGGCATCTACCAAAATGATGATCAAATCTGAATTGGATGCACCTGTTACCATGTTGCGGGTGTACTGCGTATGGCCGGGCGCATCTGCAATAATAAACTTGCGGTTAGGCGTCGAAAAATATTTATAGGCTACATCGATGGTGATGCCTTGTTCTCTTTCTGCACGTAAACCATCAGTCAATAAAGCCAAATCAATTTCGCCATCTTCTTTGTTGCGGCTCTGCTTTTCAATGGCTTCCAACTGATCAATCATGATCGATTTGCTATCGTATAATAAACGGCCAATTAAAGTACTTTTGCCATCATCTACACTGCCTGCTGTTATAAATCTTAAAATGTCCATAAGCCCCTGTCCCCTAAAGGGGAAATTTTATTTTGTATTGATATTTATTTAAAAAATACCAATGGTTAAAAATCAAAAAACTTTTCAATATCAAAAGTTGTTTCCTTTACTCCCCTTTAGGGGATGGGGGTTTAAAAATATCCCCCCTTCTTCCTGTCTTCCATCGCCGCTTCGCTAACCCGGTCATCAATTCTGGTTTCACCACGTTCACTGGTTTTTGTAGCGATGATTTCTTTTATGATATCATCTATATTGGAGGCCCCTGACTCAACGGCTGCAGTACAGGTCATGTCGCCTACTGTTCTGTAACGAACTGTTTTTACAGATACTTTATCGGTTTCATCCAGTTGAATAAATTCTGAGGTAGCTACCAGTTGTCCCTGAAATTCCAGCACTTCTCTTTCATGCGCAAAATAGATAGAGGGCAAATCAATATTGTTTCTGCGGATATAATTCCAGATGTCCAGCTCTGTCCAGTTGCTGATTGGAAAAACACGTACGTTTTCTCCTTTATCAATTCGACCATTGTAGGTATTCCACAATTCGGGCCGTTGTAATTTTGGATCCCATTGTCCAAATTCATCCCTCACAGAAAAAATCCGTTCCTTGGCCCTGGCTTTCTCTTCATCTCTTCTTGCCCCGCCTATACAGGCATCAAATCTAAACTCTTCGATGGTATCCAATAAGGTAAATGTTTGTAAAGCATTTCTGCTGGAAAATTTTCCTTTTTGCTCGGTAAGTCCTTTTTCTTTGATGGTATCCGCTACCTTTCTCACAATCAATTTTTCTCCTATGGATTCAGCAAATACATCCCTGAAATCCAATGCTTCCTGAAAATTATGACCGGTATCAATGTGTACCAACGGGAACGGAAATTTACCCGGACGAAATGCCTTCAACGCAAGGTGTACCAAAACGATTGAATCTTTACCACCAGAGAACAACAAAGCCGGACGTTCAAATTGTCCTGCTACTTCCCGAAAAATATGGATGGATTCAGATTCTAGTTGGTCTAAATAATCAAGTCTGCCCCCATCCCTTAAAGGGGAGTTATTCAACGTCTCTGCTTTATCTCGTATCATTTACTATTTTTTAAATTATTTCTTTAAATTTTAAAAAAACTGCTCTTTTTGAAAAGCTGCAAAACACCTCTTTAGGGGATGAGGGTATGTACATGCAACCCACATTCTTTTTTATCTGCATCCTCCCACCACCAGCGGCCTGCTCTGAAATCTTCACCCGGCTGGATGGCCCTTGTGCATGGTGCACAACCAATGCTTACAAAACCCCGGTCGTGTAAAGGATTGTAAGGCACTTTATTTTTTTGGATGTAATTTTTAACTTCTTCAGTAGTCCAGTGAAGAATGGGATGATATTTTATAATCTGGTTGGCTTCATCCCACTCAAAAACCGGAAGATCTTTACGATCGGGTGAATGCTCAGCACGCAAACCGGTTATCCAAACGGCATTTCCGGCCAGGGCTTTTTTCAATGGCTCCACCTTGCGTATAAAGCAACAGGCTTTTCGGTTATCAACAGATTCATAAAAAGAATTGGGACCGTTTGCCTCCACAAATTCCTGTAGTTTATCCTGGTCGGGATAATAAGCTTTGATAGGTGTGTGATAGGCTGCATTAGTACTGCTCCAGACAGAATAGGTTTCTGGAAACATCCTTCCCGTATCCAGGGTAAATATTTTTACAGGTAATTGATTACTCAATATCTCATGAGTAATCGCCTGGTCTTCATAACTAAAACTGGAAGAAAACGTAACCTGACCAGGGAATTGATCAGTTAATAATTTTAAACATGCGACTACACTTAGTCCATCAGACTGATAGAGTAAATGGGCAATATGCTGTTGTGTTTGATTCATTGTATCCTGAAAATAAAAGATGGGTAAAAAAGTCTGCAAAAAATTTAACCAAAAAATAAATTCCTAGCAGCAATAAGCGGTCATGTTGCTATACCTGAACATACACATTGATAAATAAATAGATACCATAAATTAGTACAAGTCTATAGAGTTAGTGGACAAATATAGGATTGAATAATGATTTAGACAATTTTTTTTACGCAATCGTTTGGTCAACGCTTCTTCCTACCATTTTGATAACAAATTAAAAAGGTATTTTTTCAGCCAGTAATGTTAGAAAAAAGGGGTTTCACCGAGGGAGGTAATCTAGCAATATCAATAGTACAACTTCTATTGTGGTAAAAGGATTAAGTGGCAGCAGTAATTTGTAGCCATTGAAGTTACTATGTGTTATTTTTTACTTCTGATTAATTTATAAATTTTAATTGCACTCATTAACACTGCGGTAAAAAGTAACAATCCCACAACACCCCAGACCCAGCTAATGCTCTCCTTTACAGTCGCCAGCATAACGATCGCAATCAAAAGGATAGTGGCTACTTCATTCCAAATACGCAATTGATTGGAGGTAAAACGAAAGATGCCGCTCATTTGATCGCTATACATTCTTTGCAAAGTAAATTGGTAGGCGTATAAGGCCGCTACAAAACCAAGTTTAATCAATATCCACGGCTGGGTTACCGGACTAAAATAAATTGAAGAAGTGATCCAGGCGATCCACCCGCCGAAGATGATGGTTAAAATAGCAGAAGGCCAGGTAATTCCAAACCAAAGCCTTTTAATCATAATGGAAAATTGGTCGGTAAGTATTTTTTTCTCCGGCTCGCTTTTTTCCTGTGCTTCCGTATTATAAATAAACAATCGTACGATGTAAAACATTCCTGCGAACCAGGTTACTATAAAAATGATGTGAATGGCTTTAACGTAGAAGTACATATGATGAGTGATGAGTGGTGAATGATGAGAAATGCAAACAGCCGGATTAAAATCAATTACTTTCAAACATGAGAAACCCGGTTCAGGTAGTTGTTTCGACCAATAACCTTTGAGCTAAATCTTGCAATTACATACAACCAATTTTTTAATGGCGGTATCTTTTGCTGCTTTGCCCACCGCTATTTGTAAGTTCACAAAAAGCGTAGCCCACTCATTTGGGGTACCAGAGCATACTCTTCGTTCAGAAGAAAAGTATTTGTCGCTTTGTGGCAATCCAAACACAAACGAAGTGTGGCCTGTAAGATATCCAATTTGGCAAAAGATACTAGTAAAAAACATAGCAATTAACATTTATGTACCCACTCATGATCACGATCACCCGATAAAAATTACAAATTGGAATTATGCTATACAGTTAACAAATTAACAAACCTCTTTCTACTGAATGCCCAACTCCCGCAAGTTAGCGGTACGTTCCGCAAACTCATTCACCCACCCACTCAAAACATTTACCCACAGCGGATTCGTATTCAAACAAGGTATCATCGTATAGGTTTCACCACCAGCTTCCATAAAAGATTCTTTACCACGTTCATCAATTTCTTCCAATGTTTCCAGACAATCACTTACAAATGCCGGACAAAGAATCAACAATTTTTTAATACCTTCCTTTGGCATTTCTTCCAAACGCTTATCCGTAAAAGGTTGTAGCCAGCCTTTACCCAATCTCGACTGAAAGGCGATGCTGTAGTTTTCCTTCGGAACACACAATTCTTCCATTACTAACCTGGTGGTGGTATATACCTGGTGCCGATAGCAGGTCGCATGTGCAGGCGAAGCCACTTCACAACAGTTTTCAACTTTCATGCAATGACAACCGGTGGTGTCGCTTTTACGAACATGCCTGCCGGGAATACCATGATAGCTAAATAAAATATGATCGTGTGAGTGTGCGAGGTAGGGCCTGATATTTTCTGCCAGCGCATGAATGTATGCAGGTTCTTTGTAAAAAGGGTCTAAAAATACCAAGTTAAAAGGATACTTATTTTCAGCATACACTTCTTTAGCATATTCTACTGCTGTTTCAAAAGATGACATGGCATAATGCGGATACAGGGGTATTGCAAGCACTTCATCCAGATCGGCATGATCTTTCAACAGTTTGTCAAAAGCTGATTGCATAGTTGGATTACCATAACGCATCGCCACTTCAACAGGAACGGATACCTGCTTTTGTAACGCGGCTTGCAGTTGCTTGGTTAACACCACTAATGGTGACCCTTCTTTGGTCCAAATGGTTTTGTATGCTTCAGCAGATTTAGGCGCCCGAAATGGAACAATGATGCCATTGATCAATATGTACCGTGCAAGAAACGGAACATCAATCACCCTTTCATCCATTAAAAATTGTTTAAGATAACGTCTTACATCTTTTACTTCTGTAGAATCCGGCGATCCGAGATTCATTAAAATAACTCCTGTTTTTTTAGCCATGGTGATCATAAATGAATTGCAAATGTAACCACTGACCATTCTAAAAGTTCACTTGGCACTTAATTATTGAGCTTCTTATACCCTAACCTCAATGTTTATTGCAATAATGTTTTAACAATGATTCTCATCATATTGTCATATGAGCCAGTTCATAATGCAAAATGACAAACTGATGACACAGAAATTAGTTTACAATCTGACTCGCTAGTAAATTTGCACAGAATTTATTCAATCACTATTTCCAAATGCTCGGACACAATCAAACAGATTTATCGACTTTTTTTAGCGCAGGCATCAATTATAAAAAAACCGATGCTAATTTACGAGGGATGTATGCAATCAATAGTGATCAATACGCTAACTTAATTTTACTAGCTCCACAGTTTAATGTAAAAGAATTTTTTGTACTGTCTACCTGCAATCGCACAGAAATCTATGGTTTTGCAGAAAATATACATGATTTACCGAATTTGCTTTGTACCCAAACCCAGGGTAATATTGATACATTTAATAAAATCGCCTATGTTAAGAAAGGGTTTAAAGCAATTGAACATCTTTTTTGTGTAGCAGCAGGATTGGATTCCCAGATTCTGGGAGACTATGAAATTGTAGGACAGATAAAAACAGCTTTTAAATATTCCAAAGGAAATCATTTCATTGGCGCTTACATGGATCGGCTGGTAAATGAAGTATTGAAATCATCTAAATTAATCAGAACCAATACCGGGCTAAGTGGTGGCAGTATTTCTGTTTCATTTGCAGCCGTTCAATACATCAAAGAAAAAGTGGCCAATATTGCCGATAAGAAAATTTTATTATTGGGTACAGGGAAAATTGGCGGCAATACCTGTAAAAATCTGGTAGATTATCTGCAAACAAAAAACATTACCCTTATCAACAGAACAGAAGACAAAGCTGCAAAGCTTGCAATTGAACTGGGCTTAAAGTATGCCTCGATGGACGACCTGGCCAATCAGATAGATAGGGCAGATATTATATTAGTTGCTACCAATTCTGCCGATCCTGTTATTTTAGAATCTCATGTAATTAATAGCAGCAATAAACTGATTATCGATCTATCGATTCCTTACAATGTAGAAAAATCTGCGCAGGAACTGGCCCACATCACATTGGTAAATGTAGATGAGTTATCAAAAATTAAAGACGAAACCCTACAAACAAGAATTGGGGAAATACCCAAAGCAAAAGCAATCATTGCCGATCATATCGCCGAATTTTCTGACTGGCATGAAATGCGTAAAAATGTACCTGTATTAAAAGCAGTAAAAGACAAATTGCAGGCGATGCATCAATGCAATATGTTTATCAGCTATTCTGCCACCTTAACTCCCCTAGTTACCAAACACAATCCTGAAGAAAAAATTCAGAAGGTAATCAATGGCATGGCTATGAAAATGCGCCAGCAAAATCATCGTGGCTGTAATTATATTGAAGCCATCAATGAGTATATTGCCACCGGTACAAATTAAATTTACATGCTTAAATCAATAAAAATTGGAACCAGGGAAAGCCAGTTAGCCGTTTGGCAGGCAACACTGGTACAGCAATTATTGGCAAAAAACAATTTTGAATCAGAACTGGTATTTATAAAAAGTGATGGCGATATTGACCTGCAAACACCGCTGTACGAAATGGGTGTTCAAGGCATATTTACCAGGAGCCTCGACATTGCCTTGCTAACCAACAAAGTTGACATAGCAGTACACTCCATGAAGGACGTACCCACTCAATTACCAAGAGGTATCGTACAATCAGCCGTATTAGAAAGAGCATCTCACAAAGACATATTTGTTTTTAAAGACAGCAAAGTAATAGATAACTGGCATCTGTCAGACACTTTGAATTACTCCCCTTTAGGGGTTGGGGGCACTATTGCCACCAGCAGCATCCGCCGCAAAGCCCAATGGCTAAACCGTTACCCCAATCACACCATAGAAAATCTTCGGGGAAATGTAAACACCCGTTTAAGAAAAGTGCAGGAAAATAATTGGCACGGCGCCATTTTTGCCGCAGCAGGATTGGAAAGAATAAACCTGCGCCCCGAAAATGCCATCGACATAAACTGGATGTTACCAGCGCCTGCACAAGGCGCCATCATGGTTGTATGCAGAGAAGACGATCAATTTAGCATGGATGCCTGCCATCATTTCAATCACCACGATACCGCCGTTTGTACCAAAATAGAACGGGAATTTTTAAGAACATTGTTGGGGGGGTGCTCCACTCCTATCAGTGCTTTGGCTGAAGTAGAGGGAGATGAAATTTTCTTTCGTGGAAATATATTGTCCGTTGATGGAAAAGAAAAACTATCCATTGAAAAAACGACTACCTTAAACGCATCAATCAACCTCGGTGAAACTGCAGCAGAAGAATTATTAAACAAAGGAGCAGATAAAATTGCCGATGTCATTCGGAATGCAAAATAGAATTTCCATACTTTGTACGGGGCCATTGAATGTATCGCTGGTTGATGAAGCGCTGCAGGCGGGTATTGATGTAGAAGAGTTGTCATTTATAGAAACTGAACCCATTCAATCAATAACAGTACAGCAGGAAATAGAACAGGCACTGCTCCAATCAGCCACGGTTGTTTTCACCAGTATGAATGCGGTAGAGGCGGTTGCATTTTACCAGGAAGAAATACAACCCGACTGGAATATTTATTGTATTGGCACCACTACAAATAAACTAGTCGCCAATTATTTTGGACAGGACAAAATCGTGGGAACGGCCAATGATGCAGCATCATTGGCTGAACTAATTGCAGAAGACCTTTTTATAGCTGAAGTTATCTTCTTTTGTGGCGACCAGCGCAGAGATGAGCTGCCTGCAATATTAAAGAAACATGATATTGAGGTAAATGAAATTGAAGTATATCAAACCATTGCTGTTCCGCATACAATTGTTAAAGCATATCACGGAATATTATTTTTTAGTCCAAGTGCCGTAGCCAGTTTTTTTAAAAACAACAAGCCGCCAGATGCAACCATTTTATTTGCCATTGGTAATACAACAGCAAACGAAATAAAAAAATACAGTGCCAATAAAATCATCACAAGCGCCGAACCGGGGAAAGAGCATTTAGTGATGAAGATGATGGAATATTTTACATGACGTGGTGAGGGTGTCCCGATAGCTATGGGAGGTCAATGGTGAAAACTTGTAGCTGTTTTTCAATTGACTGATAACCTTTGAATCATACAGCAATAAATAACTTCAATTGGTAAATTCATAAAAAATAAATTTGAACCAGATATATAAACTACACTATTCACAATTCACGATTGACAATTCACGATTGACAATTCACCATTGACAATTCACCTCCCGATAGCTATCGGGACACCATTCACAATATGACATTAATAAAAAACGACCTCTTACTAAGAACACTCAGAAAAGAAACCGTAGAACGTCCGCCAGTGTGGATGATGCGCCAGGCCGGACGATACCTTCCTGATTATTTAAAGCTGAAGGCGAAGTACGATTTCTTTACCCGTGTGCAAACGCCTGAACTAGCTTGTGCCATTACGTTGCAACCAGTTGAACAGGTAGGCGTAGACGCTGCCATTATCTTTTCGGATATATTGGTAATACCACAGGCCATGGGACTGGAAGTATTAATGGAAGAAGGAAAAGGTCCATCGCTACCAAAAGTAATCCAGACACAGAAAGATATTGATGAGTTGATTACCGATGGTGCAGAAGAAAGTTTGAAATATGTGTACGATGCATTGTCTTTAACAAAAAGCGAATTGAACGGAAGGGTTCCATTGATCGGTTTTGCCGGCGCACCCTGGACCATCCTCTGTTATATGATTGAAGGAAAGGGTAGCAAAACCTGGGAAAAAGCCAAACAGTTTGCCTATACGCAACCTTTATTGGCGCACCAGTTATTGCAAAAAATCACCAACATCACCATCAGTTATTTAAAGTTGCAGGCAAAAGCAGGTGCCGATACCGTGCAGGTTTTTGATAGCTGGGCAGGTGCATTAAGTCCGGCCGATTTTAAAACTTTTGCACAGCCTTACTTGTTACAAATTGCAGACGCCTTGAAAGACGATGTACCCGTGATCTTGTTTCCAAAAGGAAGCTGGTATGCATTGCAAGACCTGAGCGAGAGCAGTGCTTCCGGTATTGGCATCGACTGGTGCATAACGCCAGAATTTGCACGCCAACTAACCGGCAACAGGATTGTATTGCAAGGTAATTTTGACCCGGCAAAATTACTGGCACCCATACCCGAAATTAAAAAAGCAGTGAAGGAAATGATTGATGCATTCGGCTCTCAATTGTACATTGCTAATCTGGGACATGGCATTACGCCAAACATACCGGTAGATCATGCAAGGGCTTTTGTGGATGCGGTGAAGGAGTACGGCCCCCTCTAACCCCTCCGAAGGGGGAGAACCGAAATGCAGACACTGATTAGTTGGGTTGAATTTTGGTAACGTGGTTTTTAGATTTCTTTGTAGATAAAGGTTATAGCTGAATTTCGATGGAAATGAAAACGTGCCGGAATGCAAAATTTCGTGAATTTGATAGCCCTGAAAGGGCGCCATAACAAAGTCCGGGCTTCACCCCGGGATAGACGACAAACAAACGAACAAGCCCTTAAAGGGCGCCATAAATTAGCACAGGGCAACGCCCTGTAACAAAATGAAAATTGAATAAAAAGCCCTGAAAGGGCGCCATACTATAGCCCGGGGTAAAACCCCGGGTTAGACGATAAAAAAACGAACAAGCCCTGAAAGAGCGAAATAAATTAGCACTGGGCAACGCCCTGTGACAAAATGAAAATTGAATAAAAAGCCCTGAAAGGGCGAAATAAAAAAACACTGATTGAACCAACAATTGGCCCCTGATTGAACGTTTGTGGCGACGCTCCATTCGACTGATTGCTGCTATGTAGCTTTAATTGTGTTGATTGAAAAAATAGAAAGTTTGTTTGAAATGGAAAGTACCCACAACCAGAATGCTAAAGCTGATTGAAAATATAAAGTACAAGAGTGCGACGCCAATGAAGCTGCACATGGTTTCTTAGCCCGGACAATAATTTTTACAATTAAACTGTGATTTAATATTTTTTAGATGCTTATTAAAGACCAATGGATATCATTTGTACACCATCTGCAGGATGACATTTGTGCTGCGCTGGAAGCCAGTGATGGCGCTGCTAATTTTATTGAAGACGCATGGCACAGGCCCGAAGGTGGCGGCGGAAAAACAAGGGTGATCGCCAATGGCAACGTGATTGAAAAAGGCGGCGTTAACACATCCATCGTGTTTGGCAAGGTGACAGATTTAATGCGATCGCAATTAAAAATAAATGGCGATAGCTGGTTTGCCTGCGGACTTAGTTTGGTGATTCATCCATCCAATCCATTTGTGCCAACAGTGCATTGCAATTACCGCATGTTTGAATTGTACAACGAAGCCGGCGATGTAATGGACCGGTGGTTTGGCGGCGGCACCGATTTAACCCCCTACTACTTATTTGAAGAAGATGCCAAACATTTTCACCATGCATACAAAAATGTTTGTGATCAGTTTGATCCGGCATTTTACCCCGACTTTAAAAAGGTATGCGACGACTATTTTGTAAATACCCATCGCAACAATGAGCGCCGCGGAATTGGTGGTATTTTTTATGATTACAAAAGACCTACGGAAGAAAAAAACATTGAGTATTGGTTTGCATTTGCAAAAGCCTGTGGCTATGCATTTAAAGATGCCTATATTCCAATTGTAGCACAAAGAAAAAATTTACCTTACACTGCAGAAAACAAATACTGGCAGGAAATAAGAAGAGGCAGATACACGGAGTTTAACCTGGTGCATGACCGGGGCACTATATTTGGCCTTAAAACAAATGGTCGTACCGAGAGTATTTTAATGAGTCTTCCCCCCACCGTTAGGTTTGAATACAATTACCAACCGGTGAAGGGCAGTGAAGAAGACAAACTATTACAAGCCTGTTTATTTCCAAAAGATTGGATCAACATCGCAAATGCTTTTGATGAAGATGAGTGCTCGAAAAAAGTAAACACCTGTTAACAGAAAACATCAGACTTTAAATTTGATATTATGTACCTGCAAAGAAGAAATAGAATTTTAAGGGCCAACCCTGCCATTAGAAGTTTGATTGCTGAAACGGTCTTAACTCCATCGGATTTTATTGCGCCGTTGTTTATTGATGAAGGAGAAAATTTGGTGTTTGAAATCCCCTCAATGCCGGGCTATTATCGCCGTTCGATTGACGGCACCATAAAAGAAGTAAAGGAATTGTGGAGTTTGGGTATCAAAAGTATTTTACTATTTGTAAAAGCAGCAGACGAAACAAAAGACAATACCGGCAAAGAAGCCTGGAACCCCAATGGTTTAATGCAAAGAAGTATAAAAGCCATTAAAGATGCTGTGCCCGAAATGGTGGTGATGACCGATGTTGCACTTGACCCCTACTCTAGTTATGGTCATGATGGCATTGTGTTGAATGGTGAAATTGTAAATGACCCAACGGTAGAAGCATTGGTAAAAATGAGTCTGAGCCACGCAACCGCAGGAGCAGATTTTGTAGCCCCCAGCGATATGATGGATGGCAGAATTGGAGCCATACGGGAAGCGTTTGAACAAAACAATTTTACAAAAATGGGCATCATGGCATACAGTGCAAAATATGCTTCCTGCTTTTATGGACCTTTCCGGGATGCGTTGGATAGTGCGCCAGGTTTTGGAGATAAGAAGACATACCAGATGGATTATGCCAACCGCATTGAAGCAATTAGGGAAGCAATAATGGATGTAGAAGAAGGTGCGGATATTGTAATGGTAAAGCCTGGTTTACCCTATCTTGATATTGTTAGAGAAGTAAAAAACGCAGTAGATGTTCCGGTAAGTGTTTACAATATCAGCGGCGAATATGCGATGATAAAGGCCGCTGCAAAAATGGGTTGGATTGATGAGAATAAAGCAATTTTAGAAACCTTGTTTGCATTTAAAAGAGCGGGCGCAGATTTGATAGCAACGTATTTTGCGAAGGATGCGGTGAGGCTTTTATCGTGAATGGTCAATGGACAATGGTGAATCATTGTCCTTCACTTTAGCTGTTTAAAACTAAATTACGTTTGATGCTAACACACAAAAAATGAAGGCTAGCCATAATGGTTCGAATTAAAACCAGTAACTGGATAAGCTGCCTCTTTTGGTTCGGTACCGACGAAGTCGGTATTCAAAAAAATGCGA
Organism: Ferruginibacter sp.; assembly: GCA_041740215.1. Taxonomy (GTDB): domain Bacteria; phylum Bacteroidota; class Bacteroidia; order Chitinophagales; family Chitinophagaceae; genus Ferruginibacter. Next base: position 147 of record JBGSMI010000325.1, on the reverse strand, counting down.
AGCTTATTTTTTGAAAGAAGCAAAAGCAGCAGCGTTCCAGTTACGCAGCCCCGCCGGCTGCGGAGGCGAAACCAACGGGTTGAAAAAAGCGAACGATTTTTAAGGTTAATTTGAAAGTTAATTTTTAAGAAATTATTATTGATTCAT